>DASUZH010000200.1:0-6564 GCA_036376975.1 Burkholderiales bacterium
TGGTGTTCTGCACCCTCCTCTTCTGGCGCTAGGGAATACCCCGGCCGCGCGGCTGTTTGCCGCGGGAGAGAGAGAGGAGGTTTTCCCAATGAAGCGCATCCTGTTCGCAGCCGCGCTGCTGTCCGCCCTTCCCGCGTTCGCGCAGGCGCCCGCCCGGCCGCCGATCGAGACCACCAAGGTGGAAGGCACCGAAAACGTCTACATCTTCCGCAACGGCAACCACCAGGCCATCTTCATCGTCACCGCCGACGGGGTGATCGCCACCGATCCCGTCGCCTACGGCAAGCCGCAGGGCGGCGCGCAGTACCTCGAGGAGATCAGGAAGGTCACCGACAAGCCGGTCAAGTACCTGATCTACAGCCACCACCACTACGACCACATCGCCGGCGGCCAGGCGTTCAAGGACGCGGGGGCGAAGATCGTGGCGCACTCGCGGGCCAAGGAGCGCCTCGCGCAGCTCAAGGACCCGGCGACGCCCCTGCCCGACGAGACCTTCAGCAAGCAGCGCACCATCAAGCTCGGCGGGGTCGCGGTGGAGATGACCTACCTCGGCCTCAGCCACTCCGACACGCTGCTCGCCATCCGCCTGCCGAAGGAAAAGCTGATCTTCGTAGTCGACCTGCTGCCGGTCGGCAGCGTGCCCGGCCGCGGCATGATCGACTTCTTCCCGCTCGAAGCGCCGGACGCGATCAAGCGCGTGCTGGCGATGGACTGGGAGCGCATGATCCCGGGCCACCCGGGGCCGGGCGGCCGCCTCGGCACCAAGCAGGACGTGCAGGACCAGCTGCAGTTCCAGATCGACGCCTCCGAGGCGGTGAAGGCCGCCGCGCGCGACGGCAAGTGCTGGGACACCGCCGAGAAGGAAGTGAAGCTGCCGAAATACGAGAAGTGGCCCGGCTACGAGAACAACCTGCAGTTCGTGCTGCGCCGCTACTGCGGCCTGTGGGGCCGCGGCACCTGAGCACCGTGGGCCCCCGCTTTCGCGGGGGCGACGAGGTGGTTCGCGGGGGCGACGTGGTGGTTCGCGGGGGCGACGAGGTGGTCATCCCCGCGAAAGCGGGGATCCAGGGTCACTCCACCTTGATGCCGGCGTCCTGCACCAGCTTGACGAAGGCGTCGGCCTCGGAGCGGATGTAGGCGGAGAACGCCGCCGGCGAGGCGCTCGCGCCCATCTCGATGCCGCGCTCCTCGTAGCGCTTGCGGAAGTCGGGCCGGTTCACCACCCGGGCGACTTCCGCGTGCAGCCGGGCGAGGATCTCGGGCGGCGTGCCGGCGGGCGCGACGATGCCGTTCCAGGTCACGTCCTCGAAGTTGGCGAGGCCCTGCTCGTGCAGCGTCGGCACTTCCGGCAGCAGCGGCGAGCGCGTCATGGTGGTCACCGCGAGCGCGCGCACCTTGCCGCCCTTGACGTGGCCGGCCGAGGTGCTCACCTGGTCGAACATCATGTTGATCTGCCCGCCCATCACGTCGATCAGCGCCTGGGCGTTGCCCTTGTAGGCGACCTGCAGCAGCCTGGTGCCGGTGGCGCGCATGAACAGCTCGGCGGCGACATGGCCCGTAGACCCGTTGCCCGAGCCGCCGTACGAGATCTCGCCGGGCTTCGCCTTCGCCATCGCGACCAGCTCCTGCAGGTTCTTCGCCGCGAAGCCGGGGTTGACCACCAGCACCTGCGGGATGCGGCACACCAGGCTCACGCCGGCGAAGTCGGTGCGCGGGTCGTAGTTGGCCGCCTTCACCACGCCGGGCACGCGCGCGAAGGTCACCGCCACCGAGAGCAGCGTGTAGCCGTCGGGCGCGGCGCCCTTCACGAACTGCGTGCCGACGATCGCGCTCGCGCCCGGGCGGTTCTCGACGATCACCTGCTGGCCGAGGCCCTTCGACAGCTCCTCCGCCACCGCGCGCGCGACGATGTCCTGGTTGCCGCCCGGGACCAGCGGCACCACGATCCTCACCGGCTTGCTCGGGAAGCTCTGCGCAAAGACCGAGCCGCAGAAAAGCAGCGCAACCAGAAATCCTCTCGCCATACCGCCTCCTCGCTAGATCTTGATGTCGCGCACCTGCTTCACCCGCTTCGCGCACTCGGCTACCAGGAAACCGAGGTCGGTGCCGGTCGACACCATGCGCCCGCCCATCTTCACGTACTTCTCGACCAGGTCGGGGCGCGTGCCGAAGCCGCCGACGCCGAGGTGCTTGCCGTGCTTGCGGCAGCACGCGAGGGTGCGCTTGTAGGCGTCCTCGACCTTCGGATGCTCGTACTGCCCCGGCAGCCCCATGTCGGCGAGCATGTCGTTTGTCCCGATCAGGACCATGTCGACGCCCGGCACGGCGACGATCTCCTCCATCGCCTCGAGCGCGGCGGCCGACTCGAATTGCACCACCACCATGGTCGCGTCGTTCATCGCCGCGATCGCCTCCGGCTGCGGGAACGTCCGGTACTGCAGCAGCGGCAGGCCCTGCGCGAGGCCGCGGCTGCCCGCCGGCGGGTACTTCACCGCGTCGACCACCTGGCGCGCCTCCTTCGCGGAGCGCACGCCGGGCGCGATCACGCCGAGCGCGCCGCCGTCCATCACGCGCGAGACGTAGTCGGGCGTGTAGGCGGGAACGCGGACGAATACCGGCAAGCCGGCCTCGAGACCCATGATCGAAAGCTGGCCGGTCTGCTCGATCGAGAACGCTGAGTGCTCGAGGTCGACGTAGAGCATGTCGAAGCCGGCGCTCTTCGCGATGCGCACCACCTCGACGCCCGCCACCAGGCGCAGCGCCATCGACACCACCACTTCGCCGCGGGCAAGCTTTTCCTTGACCGGATTGCGCGCGACCTCGCGGGCGGCGCTCATGCGAGGGCGATGAAGAGGCGTCTCACCTCTTCATGCTATCACCGCCCTTCAGGCGACTTTCAGCGGAGGTTCGAAGCCGCAGCTGCGCGCGGCCATCACGCACTCGTAGTAGAGCGCGTAGGCCTCGGCGGACTCCTTTACGGTGCCGTCGGCGGCGACATGGCGCCACTTCCAGTGGATCGATTTCTGCTGCTGTACGGGATAGATCTCGCAACGCATGCCGCATTGTGCGGTGCACGGCGAGAAATAGATGTAGTCCGCTCAGTCGATGCGCGCGCCCGAGGCCTTCACCACGCGGGCCATCTTCTGGAAGTCCGCCTTCAATAGCGCGTTCAGCGCATCCGGGCTCATCGCCTGCGGCACCACGCCCTGCTTGTCGAGGCGGCCGAGGATCGCCGGGTCCTTCAGCAGGCCGGCCACCGCGGCGTTGACCTGCTCGACGAACGCACGCGGCGTCGCCGCCGGCGCGAGCAGCGCGATCCAGGAGTCGAACTCGTAGCCCGGCAGCGACTCGGCCACCGCCGGCAGCTCGGGCAGGAACTTCGAGCGCTTCGCGCCGGTGGCGCCGAGCATGCGCACGCGCGCGTCCTTCACGTACGGCAGCGCGCCGATGTTGGCCGCGATCACCGCGTGCGCGCGGCCGGCCAGGACCTCGTTCACCGCCTCGCCGGTGGCCTTGAACGGGATGTGCACCATCTCGACCCCGGCGAGGCCGCAGAAGTACGCCATCGACAGGTGCGTCGCGCTGCCGTTGCCGGCGGTCGCGTAGTTCAGCTTTCCAGGATTGTTTTTCAGATAAGAAACAAATTCCCGGACATTGCTGGCAGGTACGGAGGAGCTCACCATCAGCACATAGTCGACGTTGCCGATGTGCGCGACGCCGGCGAAGTCCGCGATCGGGTCGTAGGCCAGCTTCGTGTAGAGCGAGCCGGCGATGGTGTGGCTGGCGGCCGCGAGCACCAGCGTGGTGCCGTCGGGCGCGGCCTTGGCGACCGAGCCGGTGCCGACGGTGCCGCCGGCACCCGGGCGGTTCTCGACGATCACGCTGCGGCCGAGGGCCGCGCCGAGCTCGGCGTTGATCGAGCGCGCGATGATGTCCTGCACCCCTCCGGCGGCAAAGGGGACGACGATGCGGATGACGTTGCCCTGCGCCGCGGCCGGCACGGCGGCCAGCAGCGAGAGCAGGAAGAGCAACGCCTTCAAAACCTACCTCTGGTAGGCCGCCTTGAAGGCCAGGCCGCGGCGCTTGCCGCGGGTCGCCGAGCCCATGCGCGACTTCGAGCCGAAGCTGAAGCGGTTGTTCTTCGCCGCCTGCGCGGCCTTGCGCATGTTCTCTTCGGCGATGGTTTCGCGCTTCTGCGCGGCTCCGTACTTGCGTTTCATATGCTGTCCCTCTGGGTTGAGGGGCGCAATGTTACCTCAGGCGGCGTTGGCCGCCTTGAATTGCGGCGACAGGTGGTCGAGCGGGCGCGGCGTGGCGACGCCGAAGCCCTGCGCATAGCCCACGCCCAGGCTGACCAGGCGGGTCAGCACGTCCTGCTCCTCGACGCACTCGGCGACCACGCCGATGCGGAGGGAGGCGGCCATGCGCACCACGGCCTTCAGCAGGCCTTCGGCGGTGGTGCTCTTCAGGATCTTCAGGATGATCGAGCCATCGACCTTGACGAAGTCCGGCCGCATCGCCTCCAGCGCGTCGAACGAGTCGAGCCGCCGGCCGAAGCCGGTCGCCGCCAGCCCGCCGCCGGTGGCGCGGATGCGCTCGGCGAAGCGCTTCACCGCCTGCGGCCGCCCCACCAGGTCGGTCTCGTCGATCTCGAACAGCACCGCCGCCGGCGGGATCTTGGCGCGCTTCACCGACTCGGCGAAGAAGCCCGGGAACTCGTCGTCCAGCAGCGTCTGCGCGGAAACGTTCACCGCCAGCCGCGGCACGCGGCAGCCGCTCGTGATGCGCGCGATGCTGCGCACCAGCACCCAGCGGTCGAGCAGCGGCATCATCTCGTGCTCCTCGAACAGCGGCAGGAAGTCGCCCGGCGGCAGCAGCGCCTGCTCCTCCTCGCGCTGCCGGATCAGCACCTCGGCGAGGGCGAAGCCGCCGCCGCCGCGGAGCGCAAGGATCGGCTGGCAGAAGAGCACGAATTCTTCCCGCTTCAGCGCGTTGCGCAGCCGCGTGGGGGTGTCAAAGGGCGAAGCGGGGGGATTGTCGGTGCTCACCCCCCGATTCTGGGGCCAGGCGGCGCCGCGTGACTGTCTAGTGCGGCGCTTTCTTGCGATATTTCACGCCCGGCACCAGTCAAAGATTATCTTTTCGTATATTTCGACCGATTGGCGCAGCCGCTCGACGCTGCAGTACTCGTCGGTCTGGTGCGCCATCGCCGCCTCGCCGGGGCCGAGCACCACCGTCGGCGCCCCTGCGTAAACCTTGAGCAGGTTGGCGGCGTCGGTCATGTACGGCGCGGTGCGCACCGCCGGCGGCTCGCCGACGTACGGCTTGCAGATCTCGAACACCCTGCGCATCCACTCGTCGTCCGGCGCGGTCCACACCGGCGGCATGTTGGAGAACACGTCGATCTCCGCCTCGCCGAGCAGCGCCTTCATCTTCTTCAGCAGGGCGTCGTGGTCCATGCCGGGGATGGTGCGGATGTCGACGCCGATGCGCGCCGCGTCGGGCACCGCGTTCACCGTGTTGCCGCCCTCGATGGTGCCGACGTTGAGCGTCGGCTTGCCCATCACCGGATGCTTGGCGGTCTGGAAATCGAAGCTCTCCAGCCTGCCGAGCGCCTTGGCCGCCTTGTAGATCGCGTTCACGCCGAGCTCGGGCATCGAGCCGTGCGCGCCGACGCCCTTGAACGAGGCGTGGAACTTCACCGAGCCCTTGTGGCCGACGAAGGGGTAGTTCGAAGTGGGCTCGCCGACCACCATCGCGCCGGCCTTGCCGAGGAGTTGCGTCTGCGCGAGGTGGCGCGAGCCGATGCAGCCGCCCTCCTCCGCCGCGGTCAGCACGACGACGATCCCGGCGCCGTGGTTCCGTTCCTTTGAAAAGCTCCTTGCGGCGAGCAGGATCGCCGCCACGCCCGCTTTCATGTCCGAGGAGCCGCGGCCGTACAGCTTGTCGCCGTCGGTCTCGCCGCTGAACGGGTCCTTGGTCCACGCGCGCGCGCCGAGCGGCACGATGTCGAGATGGCCGGTGAGGCAGAGCGGCGCCTTCTTCGGCGAGCTGCCGAGGCGCGCCACCACGCTGGTCCGGCTGTCGGCGTACTCGTGGTAGTCGACCTTGTAGCCCCATTCCTGCAGCATCGCGCCGGCGTAGCGCGCGCAATCCCTTTCGCGCCCCGGGGGATTGATGGTGTCGAACTGCAGCAGAGACCGCGTCAGCGAGAGGGCATCAGTGTTGCTCATGGTGAGATGATACGACTATGGGCGACCTGGCTTTCGAGAACAGCTTCGTGCGCGAGCTGCCGGCCGACCCGGTGACGGACAACGTGCCGCGCCAGGTCAGCGGCGCCGCGTACACGCGCGTCGCGCCGACCCCGGTCGCCGCGCCGCGCCTGCTCGCCTGGTCGGACGAGCTCGCCGGGCGGCTCGGCATCGGCCGGCCCGACGCCGCGCTGATCGAGGTGCTCGCGGGCAACCGCGTGCTGCCCGGCATGCAGCCCTACGCCGCGCGCTACGGCGGCCACCAGTTCGGCCACTGGGCCGGGCAGCTCGGCGACGGCCGCGCCATCACGCT
>DASUZH010000201.1:0-2886 GCA_036376975.1 Burkholderiales bacterium
CGAGGCCAGCGCCGCGCCGGCGGCGGCCGGATCGGTGGCGTCGGCCTCGATCAGCAAGGCCGGGCGTTCGCCGCGCAGCAGCGCGCGCGTGAAGCCGGCCGGGAACTGCACCACGAACTGGACTTCGCCGCGCGCCAGCGCGTCGCGCGCCGCCGCTTCGCTCGGCAGTTCGGCGACGAAGTCGAAGTAGCTGCTGGTCTTCATCGCCGACAGCAGGCTGCGCGTGAACTCGCTGTGGTCGGCGCTCACCACCGCCGTCGGCAGGTGCTTGGGCTCGGTGTTGATCGCGTAGCCGAACAACAAGAGCTGCACGATCGGAATGCCGACGATCATGCCGAAGGTGATGCGGTCGCGCCGCAGCTGCAGGAACTCCTTGAGCACGATGCCCCACCAGCGACTGACCGAGAACGCCCTCATCGCTTGGCGCCGAAGTTGTCCGAGGAGCGGCTCATCAGGTGGATGAACACGTCCTCCAACCCGCTCTCGGCCGGTTCGATGCGCGACGCGGTGTCGGCCGTGGCGCGGCGCAAGGAGGCCTCGAGCGCGGCGGCATCGCGGCCGGTCACGTGCAGCGCTGCACCGAAGGCGGCGATCTGCTCGACGCCCGGCTCGCCCTGCAGCCGGCCGGCCACCGCGGTGAGGTCGCCGCCGGACACCGCCCAGGTGGTGAGCCCTTGGGCGGCGATGATCTCGGCCGCCGTGCCCTGCGCCATCAGGCTGCCGTAGGCGATGTAGACCAGCTTGTGGCAGCGCTCGGCCTCGTCCATGTAGTGCGTGCTGACCAGGATCGAAATGCCGCGCGCCGCCAGCGCGTGCAGCTCCTCCCAGAACTCGCGCCGCGCCTTGGGATCGACGCCGGCGGTCGGCTCGTCGAGCAGCAGCAACTCGGGCCGGTGCAGCATGCACGCAGCGAGCGCGAGCCGCTGCTTCCAGCCGCCCGACAGCGAGCCGGCGAGTTGCGTCGCGCGCGCCGTCAGGTTCAGGTCTTCGATCGCACGGTCCACCGCCTCGCGGCGCGCCTTCATCTCGTACATGCGCGCCACGAAGTCGAGGTTCTCGCGGATCGACAGGTCGTCCCAGAACGAAAAGCGTTGCGTCATGTAGCCCACATGGCGCTTGATCTCATCGCTCTCCTTTCGGATGTCGTAGCCCAGGCAGGTGCCCGAGCCCGAGTCCGGCGTCAACAGGCCGCACATCAGGCGGATCGACGTCGTCTTGCCGCTGCCGTTCGGCCCCAGAAAGCCGAGGATCTCGCCGCGGTTGGCGCGCATCGTCAGGTTGTTGACGACGTGCTTGTCGCCGAAATGCTTGTTCAACCCGTGCACGTCGATCGCGGCCTCGCTGCGTGCGGTCATGGTGCCCCCCAGGCGCGGCGCGCCGGCCCCCCGGGCTCCGAAGGAGCCCCTGCGTGGCTCCGGGGGCGCGAGCGCCTTCGGAGCGGCCGTGCGGCGCTCGTCATTGCAGCGTCACCGTCACCGGTTGGCCCGGCTGCAGCGCCTGGGTGTTGTCCGCCCCGGGGCGCGCCTCGACCATGAACACCAGCTTGGCGCGCGTCTCGTTGCTGTAGATGACCGGTGGTGTGTACTCGGGCGCGTTGGACACATAGGTCACCGCGGCGGACACGGCGGCCTGGCAGCCGTCGCAATGCAGGACGACCTTGCGGCCGGGCTTGATCGCACCGAACACCGTCTCCGGCACGAAGAACCGCACCTTCACGTTCCTGGGTGGCAGCATGCGCACCACGGGACTGCCCGCCGGCACCCACTCGCCTTCGCGGTACAAGGTGTCGACCACCAGCCCCGCCTGTGCCGCAGAAGCCTCCTTCTGGCTCAAGCGCCAAGCGAGCTGGCTCGACAGCGCGCGCGCCGCCGCCACCTGCGCGTCTTGTGCGCGAATCTGCTCCTCGCGCGCCGGCAGCCTCGACACCTGCAGTTGACCCGCAAGCTCGCGCACGCGCGCCGATTTCATCGCCAGGTTGCTGCGCGAATCGTCGAGCTGCGCACGCGCGATGCCGCCGATCTCGAACTGCGCCTCGTCGCGCTTGAGCTGCTGCGCGGCCTGCTCCTCGGCGGCCTGCGCCTGCGCGAGTTGCGCGCGCACGACCTCGAGCTCGGGCGTGCGCCTGCCCACGCGCAGATCCGCGAGCTGCGCCTGCGACGCCCGCAGTTGCTCGTCGGCCTGCCGCTTGGCCGCCGCTTCTTCGTCGGTCTCCAGCTTGAACAACGCCGCCTTCGCATCGATGGTCTGACCGCGCTGCACGAGCAGCCGCTCGAGCCGGCCGCCCACCGGCGAGGCCACGTGGACATACTCGCCCTCGACATAGCCTTGGAAGGTCGAAGGCCTGTCGGACGACGAGCAGCCACCGCACAGCGCCAGCGCGCACAGCAGCGCAAGCCGGGTATCGCGCATGAAGCGTTCCTCTTGTTCGCGGTAGCGCGATGCTAACGTCACCGCCGCGACAGCAAAGCGCGCGCTTCCCGCGCGCAGGCACGACCGGGCGCGCGAGATCGAGAAGCCCGCTCTAAGGGGCCGCCTCCATGCCCTGCTCCTTGATGACCGGGGCGACCGCCGGTCCGCCGAGAAACTTGATCAGCGCGCGCGCGGCCTCCGGAGCCTTTGAACTCACGCTGACGCCGGCCGTGAAGGTGATGTGGTACTGCACATCCGCCGGCAACGGGCCGACCAGTTCCAGTCCCGGCGTCGTCACGATCTGCGTGATGACGAGCACGCCGAGTTCGACGTCGCCCTTGGCCACCAGCTCGTTCACCGTGTCGTTGGACGGTATCGTGGTCTTGGCCTTGAGAGCCTCGGCCAGTCCGAGCCGCTCGATCAGTTGCGGCACGCCCGCGGTCTGGATGTAGCCGATCGAGCGCGCGTTCAGCAGAG
>DASUZH010000202.1:0-3188 GCA_036376975.1 Burkholderiales bacterium
GTACCCGATCGGCCACAAGCGCCGGCGCAAGGAAGGCATGCCGGTGCTGGTGGAGAAGTTCAAGGTCAACCTGGCGCGCCGCTTCCCGCCGAAGCAGCAGCAGGCGATCCTCGACCTGTGCATGGACGCCGAGCGCCTGCAGAACACGCCAGTCAACGAATTCGTCGACCTGTTCGTGCAATGAGCCGTTACCTGGAACAGCGCATCGCCGAGCTGTCGGCCGAGATTCGCAGCTACCCCACCCCGATCGCGCGCTGCGACGAGCAGCTCACCGCGTTGATCGAACAGAGAGCAAGATTGATTTTTGAGTTGGAGAAAGAGTGCTGCGGCCCCGAAGCGCTCTGGACCAATGACGGAGGCTTCAATGCCGCATAACCTGCACGACACCCTGCAGCCGTTCAAGCACGGCAAGTTCTATTCTTTGCCTGTTTTATCCAAAAAACTGAACATAAACCTTGCACGCCTGCCGGTCTCTATCCGCATCGTGCTCGAGTCGGTACTGAGGAACTGCGACGGCAAGAAGGTGACCGAGGAGCACGTGAAGGAGCTGGCGAACTGGAAGCCGGCCGCCAAGCGCACCGAGGAGATCCCGTTCGTCGTCGCGCGCATCGTGCTGCAGGACTTCACCGGCGTGCCGCTATTGTGTGACCTGGCCGCGATGCGCGGCGTGGCGGCCAAGATGGGCAACGATCCGAAGGTGATCGAGCCGCTGGTGCCGGTCGACCTGGTGGTCGACCACTCGGTGCAGATCGACCACTTCGGCAGCAAGAACGCGCTCGACCTGAACATGAAGCTGGAGTTCAAGCGCAACGAGGAGCGCTACCAGTTCATGAAGTGGGGCATGCAGGCGTTCGACACCTTCAAGGTGGTGCCGCCGGGCATCGGCATCGTGCACCAGGTGAACCTGGAGTACTTGGCGCGTGGGGTGCACAAGTCGAAGGACGGCGTCTGCTACCCGGATACTCTGGTCGGCACCGACAGCCACACCACCATGATCAACGGCATCGGCGTGGTCGGCTGGGGCTGCGGCGGCATCGAGGCCGAGGCCGGGATGCTCGGCCAGCCGGTGTACTTCCTCACCCCCGACGTGGTGGGCGTGAACCTGAAGGGCAAGCTGCATCCGACCGTCACTGCAACGGATTTGGTTTTAACTGTTACAGAACTCCTTAGAAAAGCAAAAGTCGTTGGCAAGTTCGTCGAGTTCTTCGGCGAGGGCGCCGAGTCGCTCACCGTCACCGACCGCGCCACCATCTCCAACATGGCGCCGGAATACGGCGCGACGATGGGCTTCTTCCCGGTCGACGACAAGACCATCGAGTACTTCCGCGGCACCGGCCGCACCGACGCCGAGATCGACGCCCTCGCCGCCTACTACAAGGCGCAGGGCATGTACGGCATCCCGAAGAAGGGCGACATCGACTATTCGCAGACGCTGGAGCTCGACCTGTCGACGATCTACCCGTCGCTCGCCGGCCCGAAGCGGCCGCAGGACCGCATCGACCTGGACAAGGTGAAGTCGACGTTCACCGGCCTTTTTTCCGGGGAAATAAAGAATAATGGATTCGGAAAAAAAGCCGACGACCTGAACAGGCCGTACAGGACCTACGACGGCATCGACATCAGGAACGGCGACGTGCTGATCGCCGCCATCACCTCCTGCACCAACACCTCCAACCCCGGCGTGCTGCTCGCCGCGGGGCTGCTGGCCAAGAAAGCCGTGCAGCTGGGCCTGGGCGTCAAGCCCCACGTGAAGACCTCGCTTGCGCCGGGCTCGCGCGTGGTCACCGAGTACCTCACCAAGGCCGGGCTGCTGCCCTACCTCGAGAAGCTCGGCTTCTCGGTGGCGGCCTACGGCTGCACCACCTGCATCGGCAACGCCGGGCCGCTGGCGCAGCCGATCGAGGAAGCGATCGTCAAGAACGACCTCGTGTGCGCCGCCGTCCTGTCGGGCAATCGGAATTTCGAGGCAAGGATCCATCCGAATATCCGCGCCAACTTCCTCGCCTCCCCGCCGCTGGTCGTCGCATACGCGATCGCCGGATCGGTGCTGGTCGACTTCAAGACCCAGGCGCTGGGAAAAACCAAGGATGGGAAACCGGTCTATATCGGCGACATCTGGCCGAGCGCGGACGAGGTGAAGTCGCTGATGAAGCTGGCGATGGACGCGCCGACCTTCCGCCGCCTGTACTCGGACCTCGCCAACACCAACCCGATGTGGAAGAAGGTGTCGGCGCCCACCGGCCAGGTCTACAGCTGGCCGCAGTCGACCTACATCGCCGAGCCGCCATTCTTCGACGGATTCTCGATGACCCCGGGCAGGCCAGGCGACATCCGCAACGCGAAGATCCTCGGCATCTTCGGCGACTCGGTAACCACCGACCACATCTCGCCCGCCGGCTCGATCAAGCCGACCTCGCCGGCCGGCATCTACCTGCAGGAGCACGACGTCGCGGTGGCCGACTTCAACAGCTACGGCGCGCGCCGCGGCAACCACGAGGTGATGATGCGCGGCACCTTCGCCAACGTGCGCATCAAGAACCTGATGCTCCCGGGCACAGAAGGCGGTTTGACTCTATTCAATAAAGAGAAACTTCCAATCTACGACGCCGCCATGAAGCACATCGCCGCGGGCACGCCGACGGTGGTGTTCGGCGGCGAGGAGTACGGCACCGGCTCGTCGCGCGACTGGGCGGCGAAGGGCACGCAGCTATTGGGCGTGAAGGCGGTGATCGTGCGCAGCTTCGAGCGCATCCACCGCTCCAACCTGGTCGGCATGGGCGTGCTGCCGCTGCAGTTCATGGGCGCCGACTCCGCCGCCTCGCTCGGCCTGAAGGGCGACGAGACGGTCGACGTGCTGCTGCCGGCGGAGCTGGTGCCGCAGCAGGAGATTACGCTTTCGATTTCCTATTCGAATGGAACCAAGAAGGAAATCAAAGTGCGCTCGCGCATCGACACCGCGATCGAGGTCGACTACTACAAGCACGGCGGCATCCTGCCGTACGTGCTGCGCGAGCTGATCGGCGGCGCCGGCACGACGGCGCGCGCGGCCTTGGTTCCCGCTTTCGCGGGAACGACGAATTCGTCACCCCCGCGAAAGCGGGGGTCCATCTACTTCTTCGCGGCAGGCCTGGGCGCGGAGCGCGACAGGAAGTGCGCCAGCGCCCTGATCTCGTCGTCCTTCACGCCGT
>DASUZH010000203.1:0-21013 GCA_036376975.1 Burkholderiales bacterium
GCAGGCGGCAGCTCGCGCAACGGCCGCGATTCCCAGTCCAAGCGCCTCGGCGTCAAGGTCTACGGCGGCGAGCGCGTCAACGCCGGCCAGATCCTGGTGCGCCAGCGCGGCACCGTGGTCCATCCCGGCATGAACGTCGGCATGGGGCGCGACCACACGCTGTTCGCGCGCGTCGCGGGCCAGGTCGAGTACTCGGTCAAGGGCGAGAAGTCGCGCAAGACGGTCAACGTCACGCCGGCGTAAGCCGGAGCCGCCCAAAAGTCAAAGGCCCTATCGGAAACGGTAGGGCCTTTTTCTTTCCCGGATCCAGATGAAATTCATCGACGAGGCGAAGATCGAGGTGCATGCCGGCAAGGGCGGCGACGGCGCGGCCAGCTTTCGCCGCGAGCGCTTCGTGCCCAAGGGCGGCCCCGACGGCGGCGACGGCGGCCGCGGCGGCAGCGTCTGGGCGCACGCCGACCGCAACGTCAACACGCTGGTCGACTACCACTTCGCGCGCATGCAGCGCGCCGACAACGGCCAGCGCGGCATGGGCGGCGACTGCAACGGCCGCTCGGGCGAGGACGTCGTGCTGCGCATGCCGGTGGGCACGCTGATCCGCGACGCCGGCAGCGGCGACCTGGTCGCCGACCTGGCCAAGGACGGCGCGCGAGCGCTGCTCGCGCGCGGCGGCCAGGGCGGCCTCGGCAACCTGCACTTCCGCTCGAGCACCAACCGCGCGCCGCGCCAGTTCACGCGCGGCGAGCCCGGCGAAAGCCGCGTCCTCTCGCTGGAGCTGCGCGTGCTCGCCGACGTCGGCCTGCTCGGCCTGCCCAACGCCGGCAAGTCGACCTTCATCCGGGCGGTTTCCGCCGCCCGGCCCAAGGTGGCGGACTATCCTTTCACCACGCTGTCGCCGTCGCTCGGCATGGTGCGCCTCGGCGAGGCGAGCTTCGTCGTCGCCGACATCCCGGGCCTGATCGAGGGCGCCGCCGAGGGCGCCGGCCTCGGCCACCAGTTCCTGCGCCACCTCTCGCGCACCCGGCTGCTGCTGCATATCATCGACATCGCCCCTTTCGACCCGGAGGCCGATCCGGTGCGTGATGCGAAGGCGATCGCCGCCGAGCTGAAGAAGTACGACGAGAAGCTGGCGCGCCGGCCGCGCTGGCTGGTGTTCAACAAGGCCGACCTGGCGCCCGACGCCGACCGGCGCATCGCCGGCATCGTCAAGGCGCTGCGCTGGAAGAAGCCCTGGTTCAAGGTCGCGGCGATCAGCGGCAAGGGCTGCGACGAGGTGGTGAAGGCCATCGTGCGCGATTTCCAGGACAAGCGGCGATGAGCCTGGCGCAGGCGCGCACCCTGGTGGTCAAGGTCGGCTCGTCGCTCGTCACCAACGAGGGGCGCGGCGTCGACGCGGTCGCCATCGCCCGCTGGGCGGGCGAGGTGGCGCAGCTGAGGCAGGCCGGGCGCGGCGTGCTGCTGGTGTCGAGCGGCGCGATCGTCGAAGGCATGCACCGGCTGGGCTGGGCGCGGCGGCCGCACACCATGCACGAGCTGCAGGCGGCGGCGGCGGTCGGGCAGATGGGCCTGGTGCAGTGCTACGAATCGTGCTTCCGCGAGCACGGCCTGCGCACCGCGCAGGTGCTGCTGACGCACGCCGACATGGCCGACCGCCAGCGCTACCTCAACGCGCGCTCGACGCTGCGCACGCTGCTCGAGCTCGGCGTGATCCCGGTGATCAACGAGAACGACACCGTGGTCACCGACGAGATCAAGCTGGGCGACAACGACACGCTCGGCGCGCTGGTCACCAACCTGGTCGAGGCCGATGCGCTGGTCATCCTCACCGACCAGGCCGGCCTGTACGACGCCGACCCGCGCCGCAACCCCGACGCCAAGTTCATCCGCTCGATCGAGGCGCTGCACCCCGGGCTGGAGGCGATGGCCGGCGGCGTCGGCTCGGCGCTGGCCAAGGGCGGCATGCTCACCAAGGTGCTGGCGGCCAAGCGCGCCGCGCGCAGCGGCGCGCAGACGGTGATCGCCTCGGGGCGCGAGCCGGACGTGCTGGTGCGCCTGTCGCGCGGCGAGGCGGTCGGCACGCTGTTCACCGCCAGCACCGTGCCGCTCGCGGCGCGCAAGCAGTGGCTCGCCGACCACCTCACGGTCAGCGGCCAGGTGACGCTCGACGCCGGCGCGGTGAAGGCGCTGGCGCGCGACGGCAAGAGCCTGCTGCCGATCGGCGTGGTCGAGGTGACCGGCGACTTCGAGCGCGGCGCGGTGATCGGCGTGCTGGATGCCGGCGGGCGCGAGATCGCGCGCGGGCTGATCAACTACTCGTCGGAGGAGACGCGCCGCATCATGCGCCGCCCGTCAAGCGAGATCGAGTCGGTGCTCGGCTACGTGGACGAGCCCGAGCTCATCCACCGCGACAACCTGGTCTTGCTCTAGCGGCTCGCCGGGCCCGGCCGCTGCTCGACGTACACCAGCGGGTGCACGCCGTTTTTCAGGGCATTGACGCCTTCGGCGACGCTCTGGATCGAGTCGCGGTGCGGGCAGAAGAACTGCCGCGCGAGGACGTGCGGCACGGTGACCGCGGTGCTGCGCATGATCGGCTGCCAGTCCAGCCCGCGCATCACCCACTTGCCGTCGGAGCCGACGGCGTAGATGCGGTGCAGGCTGGGGCACTTGATCGCCTCGTAGCTCACGTTCTCCACCCCGCTCGGGCTGCGCGCGAGCAGCACGTAGCGGATCTCGCGCTGCTTGTAGTTCACGGCCAGGGAGCTGCGGTCGACGAAGTAGCGGAACGTCGCGGTCGCGCTGATGTAGATCTCGGTCAGGTTCTCGGCGCGCGGCAACGGGGGCGGATTCACCGCGGTCGGGCTGGTGGCCGCCGAGTCGAGCTTCTCCGGGTTGGCGCGCTCCCAGTCGCTCACTTCCTGCGTCGCGCCGCATGCGGCGAGCGCGGCGGCGGCGAGCAGGGCGGCGGCGCGCTTCACGCCAGGTCGCCGGCGAGCGAGGCGCGGATCTCCGGCGCCACCTGCAGGCTCGCGTCGTACGCCGGATGGTCGACCCCCATCGACAGCGCCGCGCCGCGCCGCAGCTCGGCGCGCATCGCCGGGTCGAGCTCGAAGCGCAGGAAATGCACCGACGAGGTCTTCTCGTCGTTCTCGCGCTCCAGGTCCTCGTCGGCGATGGCGTAGACGCGCGCCTGGCCGGCCACCTGCACCCACACCCGGCGCTCGACGCCCTTCAGGCGCGCCAGCATGCGGCGGCGCTCGTCGGCGTCCGGGTACTCGACGAACATGGTCGCCTTCCAGTTGCCGCCGTCGGGGATCAGCGGGTTGTAGGCGTCGAGCTCGCCCTGGATGCCCGCCTCCTCGAAGATGCGCTCGATGCGCAGCATCTCCTGGATCTGGTAGCGGATCAGCAGGGCGTCCTCGAACTGCAGCGTGACGTGGCCGCCAAGGTGCACCGTGCGGCGCTTCTTGTGGGCGATGATCTCGCTGCGGAACTGGTTGCGGCTGCGGGCGTAGGTTTCCAGCGGCAGCAGGTCTTCTCGCTTCAGCATGCCGCTACCTTAGAGCGCCTCGCGCGATAGATCAAATGGAAAAACGCAATTCGGCCCATTGCCGGCGGCTATGGCTCAGCGGATCGCCGCCTCGATCTGGGGGAACGTGCGCGCCACCTCGCCGCCGGCGGGCAGCGGCACGCCGAGCTGCCGGGCGAGCTGGGAAGCGGAGAAGATGCCGCGCACCAGGCCGCCGGCGTCGACCACCAGCGCATGCTGCCGCCCCGAGCGGCGCAGCGTCTCGAGGACGTGGCCGACGCGCGCCGCCTCGACGTCGGCGAGGGTCAGCACGTCGACCTCGCCCGCTTCGGTCATGACGTCGGCGACCGTCAGCTCGTCGCGGCGCAGGCCGCGCGCCACCGCCACCTGCGTCGGGCGCTCCCCCAGCAGGTCGGTCGCGGTGATCACGCCGAGCACCTTCTCATGGTCGTCGGCCACCAGCAGCAGGCGCACGCCGCGCGTGATCATGAACTGGTTGGCGCCGGCGAGCGGCGCCTGGGGGCGGATGGTGGCGGGGCTGGCGCGCGCCAGGTCGGTCATCACCTGCAGCGCGGGCGAGTCGAGCGCCACGCGCTCGGCCTGCGACTGCGTCGGGCGGTGGAAGCCCGCGCCCGCGCCGAGCTCGTAGATCGGCAGCGGCGCGTACTCGCGGTCCATCGCCGGCTCAGCTGTTCGCCGCCGGGCGCACCGCGCCGCGCAGGCGCGCGCGCGAATCGTCCTGCAGGTAGCGGTGCAGCTCGAGCAGCGCCTGGCGGTAGACCTCGCGCTTGAAATCGATCACGCAGTCGAGCGGCACCCAGTAGTCGTTCCAGCGCCAGGCGTCGAACTCGGGCCGCCCGCTGCCGCGCAGCTTGACGTCGCAGTCGCGGCCCACCAGGCGCAGCAGGTACCAGATCTGCTTCTGCCCGCGGTAGCAGGCGCCGCCCTCGCGCGGGCGCCGCGCCCAGCGCTCCGGCACCTCGTAGCGCAGCCAGTCGCGCGTGCGGCCCAGGATGCGCACGTGGCCGTGCAGCAGCCCGACTTCCTCCTCGAGCTCGCGGAACATGGCCTGCTGCGGGGTCTCGCCGTGCTTGATGCCGCCCTGCGGGAACTGCCAGGCGTGCTGGTTCACCCGCTTGCCCCAGAACACCTCGTCGCGCTGGTTGGCGAGGATGATGCCGACGTTCGGACGGTAACCTTCCTTGTCGAGCACCGCAGCACGCCTCAAGTTAGAATCCAATGGGATTTTTCCATAGCTCACTGCACAAGACAATGCCGTGGGCGCTCCATGCGAACCTCGAAGTTCTTCATCTCGACGCAGAAGGAAGTGCCCGCCGAGGCTGAGATCGTCAGCCACCGGCTGATGCTGCGCGCCGGCCTGATCCGGCGCCTCGCCGCCGGGGTGTACACCTGGCTGCCGCTCGGGCTGCGCGTGGTGCGCAAGATCGAGGCCATCGTGCGCGAGGAGATGAACCGCGCGGGCGCGGTCGAGCTGGCCATGCCGGTGGTGCAGCCCGCCGAGCTGTGGCAGGAATCGGGCCGCTGGCAGGCCTACGGGCCGGAGCTGCTGCGCTTCAAGGACCGCCACGAGCGCGACTTCGTCATCCAGCCCACCTCCGAGGAGGCGATCACCGACTTCGCGCGCGCCGAGCTGAAGAGCTACCGCCGCCTGCCGGCGCACTTCTACCAGATCCAGACCAAGTTCCGCGACGAGCGGCGGCCGCGCTTCGGCGTCATGCGCGGGCGCGAGTTCGTGATGAAGGACGGCTATTCCTTCCACGCCGGCTACGAGGACCTGAAGCGCGAGTACCAGGTGATGCACGACACCTACACGCGCATCTTCACCCGCATCGCCCTGCGCTTCCGCGTGGTCGCCGCCGACCCCGGCGCGATCGGCGGCACCGGCTCGCACGAGTTCCACGTGCTGGCCGATTCGGGCGAGGACGCGATCGCCTTTTCGCCCGACTCCGGCTATGCGGCCAACGTGGAGCTCGCCGAGGCGGTGGCGCCGGGTACGCGCGGCGCGCCGAAGGAAGAGATGAAGAAGGTGCCGACCCCGGGCAAGAAGACCTGCGAGGAAGTCGCCGCGCTGCTGAAGATCGACCTGAAGAAGACAGTCAAGTCGGTGCTGGTGATGCATGACGATCGGCTGCACATGCTGCTGGTGCGCGGCGACCACACGTTGAACGAGATCAAGGCGCAGAAGACCATCGGCGCGTTCCGCTTCGCCTCGGAAAAGGAAATCCAGGGCTCCCTCGGCAAGGCCGGCTACGTCGGGCCGGTCGACGCGAAGGGCGTAAAGGTCGTCGCCGACCGCCGCGTCGCTCTGATGAGCGATTTCGTCTGCGGAGCGAACGAGGAAGGCTTCCACCTGACGGGCGTGAACTGGGGCCGCGACCTGCCGGAGCCGGAGGTCGCCGACATCCGCAACGTCGTCGCCGGCGATCCGAGCCCGGACGGCAAGGGAAAGCTGGAAATCGTGCGCGGCATCGAGGTCGGCCACATCTTCCAGCTGCGCACCAAGTACTCGGAGGCGATGCGGGCGACCTTCCTCGACGAGAAGCAGGCGCAGAAGCCGTTCGAGATGGGCTGCTACGGCATCGGCGTGACGCGCATCGTCGGCGCGGCGATCGAGCAGAACCACGACCAGGGCGGCATCATCTTTCCGGCGCCGATCGCGCCCTTCGAGGCCTGCATCGTGCCGATCGGCTACGCCAAGAGCGCGGCGGTGCGCGCGGCGGCCGACAAGCTCTACGCCGAGCTGGCGGCGGCCGGCGTCGACGTGCTGCTCGACGACCGCGACGAGCGTCCCGGCGTGCTGTTCGCCGACATGGACCTGATCGGCGTGCCCCACCGGCTGGTGCTCGGCGAGCGCGGCCTCGCCGCCGGCAACGCCGAGTACAAGGGGCGGCGCGACGACAAGCCGCAGGACGTGCCGCTCGGCGCGGCCGCCGGGCTGCTGCGGGAGAAGCTGAAAGCCGGATGAGGCGCCTGCTCGCCGCGCTCGCCCTGCTGCCGGCCGCGGCGCTGGCCGGCGAGCAGAAGTACGAGCCGCTGGCCGACAGCATGCGGGTGCGGCTGTCCGCGCTGGTCTCCGACCGCGCCCCGGCGACGATGCACTTCCGCTCGCCGGAGGACGGCAACCGCTGGCTGGAGACGATGGAAAGGCGCCTCGAGAGCCGCATCCCCGACCGCAGGCAGCGCCTCGAGCTGCTGCGCACGGTGCACTACGAGGCGACGCGCGCGCGGCTCGATCCGCAGCTGGTGCTGGGCGTGATGGAGGTCGAGAGCGCGTTCCGCAAGTACGCCGTATCCCGCGCCGGGGCGCGCGGCTACATGCAGGTGATGCCGTTCTGGGTGAAGCTGATCGGCCAGCCCAAGCACAACCTCTTCCACATGCGCACCAACATCGCCTACGGCTGCGCCATCCTGCGGCATTATGTCGACATGGAGGATGGCGATTACTTCCGCGCCCTCGGCCGCTACAACGGCAGCCTCGGCCAGCCGCAGTACCCGCGCGCGGTGCTGGTGGCGTGGAAGATCCGCTGGAAGTACGACGGGCCGACCGCATGATCGACGCGCTGCTGCACCGCCATCCGAAGATCGCCAACTGGGCCTACGGCTTCACGCCGCCCGAGCAGGGCACCGTGGTGCTGGTGCACCGGCGGGTCTACATCCTGCCCAACCGCCTGGGCTGGATCTTCGGCGGCACGCTCGCGCTGCTGCTGGTCGGCTCGATCAACTACGCGCTTTCGCTCGGCTTCGTGCTCACCTTCCTGCTCGCCGGCCTCGGCCTCGCGGGCATGGTGCACACCGCGCGCAACCTGGCGCGCCTCGCGGTCAGCGTCGGCCGCGCCGAGCCGGTGTTCGCCGGCGAGTCGGCGCAGTTCCGGCTGTACCTGGACGGGCGCGCGCGGCACGACCGGCCGGCGATCCTGGTGCGGCACATGCGCTCGGGCGCGCAGCTGGTGATCGACGTGTCCGGCGCGGGCGCCGCCGAGGTGGCGCTCGCGGTGCCGGCCGGGCGGCGCGGCTGGCTGCCGCTCGGCCGCGTGATGCTGGAGACGCACTTCCCGCTCGGCCTGTTCCGCGCCTGGAGCTTCGTCGAGCCCGACGCGCGCTGCCTGGTGTATCCGCGCCCGGAGCGCTCCGCGCTGCCGCCGCCCAGCGCCGAGGCCGAGCTCGGCGGAGTCCGCTCGCCGACCCCGGGCAACGACGATTTCGCCGGCCTGCGCGGCTACCAGCCGGCCGACTCGCCGCGCCACGTGGCGTGGAAAGCGGTGGCGCGCAGCGACGATCTGCTCACCAAGCAGTTCACCGGCGAGGCGGCGGCCGAGCTGTGGCTCGACTGGCGGCTGCTGCCGCCCGCGCTGTCGACCGAGCAGCGGCTGTCGCGCCTCGCCGGCTGGGTGCTCGCCGCCGAGCGGCGCGGCGCGCGCTACGGCCTGCGGCTGCCGGGCTTCGAGCTGCCGCCCGGCCGCGGCGAGGCGCACCGCAGCGCCGCGCTGCAGGCGCTCGCGCTGCACGAGGAGGCCTGAGCCCTTGAGCGCGGTGCCGCACCCGATCTCCCCTGCCGAGCGATCCGTCGGCGCGCGCGACCTGGCCTGGCTGATCGGCGCGCTGGTGCTGGTGGCGGCGCCGCACGCGCTGCGCGCGCCCTGGTGGCTGACGCTGCTCACGCTGTGCCTGTTCGCCTGGCGCTTGTGGTTCGCGCTCAACCGCGCGCCGCTGCCTTCGCGCTGGCTGGTGATGGGCGTCGCCGCGGTGGCGATGCTCGGCGTGTGGATGGAGTACCGCACGCTGTTCGGCCGCGGCCCCGGCATCATCCTGCTGGTGCTGTTCGCCGGGCTGAAGCTGCTCGAGACGCGCAGCCATCGCGACGCCGCGGTGGCCGCCTTCCTCGGCTACTTCCTGATCATCACCAACCTGCTCTACACGCAGACCATCCCCACTGCGGCGCTGATGTGCGGCGCGGTGCTCGCGCTCACCGCCACGCTGGTCGGCCTCAGCGCGCCGCAGCGCAGGCAGAGCGCCAACCTGCGCACCGCCGGGCTGCTGCTCGCGCATGCCGCGCCGGCGGCGCTGGTGCTGTTCCTGCTCTTTCCGCGCGTGCAGGGGCCGCTGTGGGGGCTGCCGCAGGACGCCTATGCCGGCATGACCGGCCTGACCGACACCATGGCGCCGGGAAATCTTTCCAGCCTGGCGCAGTCCGACGCGATCGCGTTCCGCGCCGAGTTCGTCGGCAGCGCGCCGCCCTACGCGCAGCGCTACTGGCGCGGGCCGGTGCTGTGGGACTTCGACGGGCGCACCTGGACCATCATGCCGGCGGCGTTCGCCGACTTCGACCCGCCGCGCGGCGGCGTGCGCTACAGCTACGACGTGGTGCTCGAGCCGCACAACCGGGTGTGGCTGTTCGCGCTGGAAAGCGCCGCCAGCCTGCCGCCGCAGGCGCGCATGACGCTCGACGGCCAGGTGTTCGCGAACGCCCCGGTGCGCTCGCGCATGCGCTACCAGGCGGTCTCGGTAGTCGACCCCGCGCCCGACCCCGACGAGGACGAGCGGATGCTTTGGCGCGCGCGGCGCCTGCCGCCGGACTCCAACCCGCGCGCCCGCGCGCAAGGCGCGGAATGGCGCGCCGCGTCGACCAGCGACGGCGAGATCCTGGCGCGCGCCATCGCCTTCCTGCGCGAGGGCCGCTATACCTACACGCTCGAGCCGGCGCTGCTCGGCGCGCATCCGGTGGACGACTTCCTGTTCGGCACGCGCGAAGGCTTCTGCGAGCACTTCTCGTCGGCGTTCGTGTTCCTGATGCGCTCGGCCGGGGTGCCGGCGCGCGTGGTGACCGGCTACCAGGGCGGCGAGCTCAACTCTTTCGACAGCATCATCACCGTGCGCCAGTCCGATGCCCACGCCTGGGCCGAGGTGTACCTCGCGGCGCGCGGCTGGGTGCGCGTCGACCCGACCGCCGCCGCGGTGCCCGGCCGCGTCGAAGCGGGCCTGGCGCGCGCCGTGCCGCGGCCCGAGACGCTGCCGCTCATGCGCCAGCCGCGGCTGGAGTGGCTGCGCGGCATGCGCGATCGCTGGGAGGCGCTGGCGCACGTATGGAACGTCTGGGTGCTCGGCTACAACCCCGAGCGCCAGCGCGACCTGATGAGCTGGGTCGGCATGCGCGACGCCGACTGGCGCAGCCTGACCGCGGCGCTGTTCAGCGTGCTCGGCCTGATCACGCTCGCGCTGCTCGCCTGGTCGCTCGGCCGCATGGCGCGTCCCGACCCGGTGCAGCGCGCCTGGCGCGCTTTCTGCCGCAAGCTCGCCCGGCGCGGCGTCGCGCGCGCGCCGCACGAGGGCCCGCGCGACTATTCCACGCGCGCCGCGCGCGCCCTGCCCGCCTCGCGCGGCGCCATCCTGCGCATCGGCGCCCAGTACATCCGCCTGCGCTACGGGCCGCACGCCAGCCGTCCGGGGGTGCTCAAGCTGCGGCGCATGGTGCGCGAGCTGCGCCTGGCATGAGGCGCTTCTTCGCCCCGCTTCTCTCCTGCCTGCTCGCCCTGGCGCCGGCGCTGGCCTGGGCAGCGCCGCCGGGCAAGCCGCCGGCGCAGCCCGCCTACCAGAAGCGCGCGGAGGTGAAGGCCTTCATCAAGGACATGGCGGCGCGCCACGGCTTCGTCGAGAAGGAGCTGACCTACATGTTCTCGCGCGTGAAGCGCGAGGAGTCGATCCTCAACTCGATCCGCCCGCCGGACAAGCCGCGCTCGTGGCAGGAATACCGCGACCTCTTCCTCACCGAGAAGCGGGTGGCGCTGGGCGCCGAATACTGGGCCGCCAACCGCGAGCGCCTGGAGCGGGCGCAGCGCGAGTTCGGCGTGCCGGCGGAGTACGTTCTCGCCATCATCGGCATCGAGACCTTCTACGGCCGCAACATGGGGCGCTGGCGGGTGGTCGACGCGCTCACCACGCTCGCCTTCGACTACCCGCCGCGCAGCGCCTACTTCCTCAGCGAGCTGGAGCAGTACCTGCTGCTGTCGCGCGACCTCGGCTTCGACGTGTTCTCGGTGCGCGGCTCCTACGCCGGCGCCATCGGCATTCCGCAGTTCATGCCGGGCAGCCAGCGCCGCTTCGCGGTCGACTTCGACGGCGACGGCGTCATCGACCTGCGGCGCAACGCCGCCGACGCCGTCGGCAGCGTGGCCAACTTCCTCAAGCAGCACGGCTGGCAGGCGGGCGGCGCGGTGATGTTCGAGGCGCAGGTCGACGGCGAGGTGGCGCGCGCCCTGGCCGACGGCGGCATCGAGCCGAAGCACCGCCTGGGCGAGCTGCGCAGCGCCGGGGCGCGCTTTACCGCGCCCGCCGAGCTCGACGGCGCGCTCGGCGCCCTGATCGAGCTGCCGACGCCGGAGCGCGCCAGCGAGTACCGCGTCGCGCTGCAGAATTTCTACGTGCTGACGCGGTACAACCGCAGCGCGTTCTACGCCACGGCGGTCGCCGAGCTGGCCGCGGTGCTAAGGAAGAATCAGGAAGCCGGCAGGTAGCGCATCGGGTCGACCGCGGCCGACCCCTTGCGGATCTGGAAGTGCAGCTTCGGCCGGTCGGCGTCGGTGTTGCCGAGCTCGGCGATCTTCTGGCCGCGCGCCACGTTCTGCTGCTCCTTCACCACGATGTCCTTGTTGTGCGCGTACACGGTGATGAAGCCGTTGTCGTGCTTGATCACCACCAGCTTGCCGAGGCCGGGGATGCCGGTGCCGATGTAGGTGACGCGGCCGGCGGCGGAGGCGACCACCGGGTCGCCCACCTTGCCGTCGATGTCGATGCCCTTGCTGCGCGGCTCGGCGAAGCCGGCCAGCACCTTGCCTTTCGCCGGCCAGATGAAGTCGACCGCCTCGTCCGCCGCGCCGGCGGCGGTCGCCGCCGCGACCGGCTTCTGCGCCGGCGGCGCCGATTCGAGGGTGCGCGACTCGACCTTGCCCGACCCCTTGGCCGCGCTCACCACCACGCCCTGCCGCTGTTCCGGCGGCTTGACGCGCAGCACCTGGCCGATGCGCAGCTTGGTCGGGTCGTCGAGCCCGTTCCACTGCGCCACCTCGCGGTAGTCGGCGCCGTTGTCGAGCGCGATGCTGTAGAGGGTGTCGCCCTGCTTGACGGTGTAGTAGCCGTCGACCGCGGCGGCGGGAGCCTTCGCCGGCGCGGCCGCCGCCGGCGGCTTGGGCGCCGGCGCGCGCGCGCCGCGCACCGCGCGCTGCTCGACCGGCGCCGGCCCCTGATAGGTGGTGCAGGCCGCCGCGCTCAGCGCGAGGATCGCGATCGCCGCCAGGCTGCTCCGGCTCATGCCTTTCCCGCCTCCAGGGGCACAAAGCGCACCGCGTCGAGCTCGGTCTCGACGAAGCCGCGTCCGCTGCGCTCGATCAGCACCAGGCGCTGGGCCCCGCCCACGCCCGCACGCAGCGGCAGCACCATTCTGCCACCGGGCGCGAGCTGGCGTAACAGCGCCTCCGGCACGCTCGGCGCCGCCGCGGCCACCACGATCGACTGGAACGGCGCCGCCTTCTCGAGGCCGGCGTAGCCGTCGCCGTGCGCGAGGCGCAGGTTGGCGAGGCGCAGGCCGAGCAGGTTGGCGCGCGCGCGCTCGAGCAGCCCCTTGATGCGCTCGATCGAATAGACCTCGGGGTAGATCCGCGCCAGCACCGCCGCCTGGTAGCCGCAGCCGGTGCCGACTTCGAGCACGTTCTTCGGCTGCTTGCCCGCGATCAGGACTTCGATCATCCGCGCCACCACATACGGCTGCGAGATGGTCTGCGAGAAGCCGATCGGCAGCGCGGTGTCCTCGTAGGCGCGGCTGGCGAGCGCTTCCTCGACGAACAGGTGGCGCGGCACCCCGGCGAGCGCCGCCAGCACGCGCTCGTCGCGGATGCCCTTGCCGCGCAGGCGCTCGACCATCCGCGCGCGCGTGCGCGCCGAGGTCATGCCGATGCCGGCCGCGCTCCTCACCGCGCGAGCCACCCCCTGGCGAGCTCGAGCTGCGCGTTGTGCGTCAGGTCCATGCGCAGCGGCGTGAGCGAGACGCGCCGGTGCTCGACGGCGTGGAAGTCGGTGCCGGGGCCCGCGTCGGCGGCGCCGCCGGCCGGCCCGATCCAGTACGCGCTCTCGCCGCGCGGGGTCTGCAGCTTCACCACCGGCTCGGCCTTGTGCCGCTTGCCCAGGCGCGTCACCTCCATGCCGCGCAGCTCGGCCGCCGGCAGGTCCGGGATGTTGACGTTGAGCAGCACCGGCTCGCCGAGCGGCGCGCGCCGGAAGCGCTCGACCAGCTCGAGCGCCACGCCGACCGCGCTGTCGAAGTGCCTGCCCGCCTTGTCGGTGAGCGAGAACGCGAGCGACGGGATGCCGAGCAGGTAGCCCTCCGCCGCCGCCGCCACGGTGCCGGAGTAGATGGTGTCGTCGCCCATGTTGGCGCCGAGGTTGATGCCCGAGACGATGATGTCGGGAACGAAATCGAGCAGCCCGGTCACCGCGATGTGCACGCAGTCGGTCGGCGTGCCGTTGACCGAGAAGTAGCCGTTCGGCGCGCGGCGCACGGTCAGCGGCCGGTCGAGCGTGAGCGAGTTGGAGGCGCCGGAACGGTCGCGCTCCGGCGCCACGACGGTCACCTCGCCCAGCTGCTTCAGCGCTTCCGCGAGCAGCGTGATGCCGGGCGCAAAGTAGCCGTCGTCGTTCGAAACCAGGATGCGCACCGCGGGGATTCTACGGTACCGGGCGCGGCCCTCAGTCGAGCGCGTCGAATTCCGCCAGCACCCGCGCGGGATAGTCCGCCGGCATCGGCGGCTTGCCGTGCTTGTCCCAGTAGCCCGCGGCGTTCCTGCGGTTGACGAGCGGCGTGGTGGCGCCGCCGGCCGGCGCGGGGGGCGCGGGCGGCGCCCACGCCGGCGGGAACAGGTGCGCCGCATAGCGCCGGCCGAGCGCGTCGAGCAGCGCGAAGCGCTTCTCGTCGACCGCGTCGAGCGACAGCTGGTCCGGATCGAAGATGCAGCCGGGCGGCGCCCAGTCCCAGATCACCCTCGGCGTCAGGTACAGGTCGTGGCGGTAGAGCACGATGGCGCGCTCGGCGAGCTCCAGCTCGCTCTGCGCGATGTAGCTCTGCTGCTCGCCGGCCTGGGTGCTGCTCTCCTCGATCAGGTAGGCGAGCCATTCCGCGGCGAAGGTTCCCATCGCCTCGCCGGGCTCCATCGAGCGCGCGAAGGTGCCGGTGCCGAACGACCAGACCTCGATGCGCGAGTTGAAGTAGCGCGACAGCTGCGGCTTGTCCTCCGGCGAGGAGTAGCGCAGCGCTTCCACCGCCGCGGCGTAGGCGGGATTGATGTAGACCGTGGAGCCGCCGTCGATGAAGCGGCCGTGCGCCTTGAAATAGGTCGGCGCCGAGGCGCTCGCCTCGATCGCGTCGCGCAGCCTGACCTCGCGGTAGGCGCCGTAGCGCTCGCCGTCCAGCAGCTTGAACGAGGAGAAGTAGGTGATCTCCGAGCGCACCGTGTCGACCGCGGTGATCAGCAGGTCGGCGGGCAGGCCGGACAGCCGGTGCTCCTCGAAGGTCTCGCGCAGGAAGCGGTGCATCGGCCCCTTGCGGTACTTCGTCGCCAGCGGCCAGAGGAACCACAGGGGGCTGCGCGTGTAGATCTCGCGGCGGCGCCGGGTGTAGGTGTCGATCAGCTCCGCCACCGGCGTGCCGGCGGCGAGCGCCCCGGCGATCATCGCGCCGGTGCTGGTGCCGGCGAACATGTCGAAGTAGCGCACCAGGCTGCCGACGCGGTCCTCCAGCGCCTTCAGGCAGTGCAGCGTGATGATGCCGCGGATGCCGCCGCCGTCGCAGGCGAGAATGCGCCGTGTCTGCGGGATGGGTCCCCCTATGGACTACAAGATAAGCGCGGCCCCCGCCGCGCCTGCCAACGCTAGCGGCGGCTACCGCGCGCGTCAACCAGCGGCGCGGGCGGCGGCGCCACTAGCGCGCGCGGCGCACCGCAGTGAGGATGCCGCGCAGGATCTCGAGCGGCGGCGGCGGGCAGCCGGCGATGGTCAGATCGACCGGAATCACGTTCGCGACGCGGCCGCGGCTGGCGTAGCTCTCGCCGAACACGCCGCCGTCGCAGGCGCAGTCGCCGAGCGCGACGACCAGCTTCGGTTCCGGCACCGCCTGCCAGGTGCGCTGCAGCGCAAGCACCATGTTGGCCGACACCGGGCCGGTGACGAGCAGCATGTCGGCGTGCCGCGGGCTGGCGACGAAGCGGATGCCGAGCCCCTCGAGGTTGTAGTAGGGGTTGTTGGCGGCGTGGATCTCGAGCTCGCAGCCGTTGCACGAGCCGGCGTCGACCTGGCGGATGGCGAGCGCACGCCCGAGGACCGCAAGGACCTCGCGCTGGATGCGCGCGCCTTCCGCCGCCTCGGCGGCCGTGTCCGCGTCCGGCCAGGGCGCCGGCTCGGTGAGGATGCCCTGGCGGGCGAACAGCTTGACGATCTGCCACATCAGAGGTCGTGTCCCGAGTAGCTGAGGTTGAAGGACTTGTTGATCAGCGGGAAGTCCGGAACGATGTTGCCGATCACCGCGTGCTCCAGCACCGGCCAGTTCTGCCACGACGGATCGTGCGCGTGGCAGCGCCGGATGCGGCCGCCGTCGAGCTCGAGCGCGACCAGCACCTCGCCGCGCCAGCCTTCCACCGCGCCGGCGCCGCGGGCGGCGGCGCCTGGCACGGCGGGCGCCGAGCGCACCGCGCCGCCGGGAAGCTGCACGCTGATGGCGCGTATCAGGCGCAGCGATTCGAACACCTCGTCGAAGCGCAGGTTGACGCGCGCCGCCACGTCGCCGTTCTTCTGCGTCGACATACGCACGCCCAGCGCGCCGTAGGGCTCGGCGGCGAGCTCCGGGCGCAGGTCGACCGCCTGGCCGCTCGCGCGGCCGCAAAGGCCGGTGAGGCCGAGCCGGGCGGCAAGCTGCGCGCTGACGCGGCCGGTGGTGACGAAGCGATCCTGCAGCCCGGCGTGCTCGTCGTAAAGCGTGCGCAGCTCGCCCACCTCGCGCTCGAGGGACTCGCAGTCGCGCGCGATGGCGGCGAGCTGCGTCGCGTCGAGGTCCGCGGCGGTGCCGCCGGGGACCACGAAATCCATCATGAAGCGGTGGCCGAAGCACTCGCGCGAGCGCCGCTGCCAGGTCTCGCGCAGGCGCGAGAAGTGCGTCAGCCCGACCACCAGCGTCGCGTCGTTGCCGAGCGCGCCGAGGTCGCCGAGATGGTTGGCGACCCGCTCGCGCTCGAGGGCGAGCGCGCGCAGCCAGGCCGCGCGCGGCGGCGGAGCCGTAGCGGCGGCGGTCTCGAGCGCCGTGCAATAGGCCCATGCGTAGGCCACCGTCGAGTCGCCGGAGACGCGGCCGGCGAGGCGATGCGCCTCGAGCGGGCCGAGCTCGGTGAAGCGCTTCTCGATGCCCTTGTGGGTGTAGCCCAGGCGCTGCTCCAGGCGCAGCACCTTCTCGCCGACGGCCGAGAAGCGGAAGTGGCCCGGCTCGATGATCCCCGCGTGCACCGGGCCGACGGGAATCTCGTGCACGCCCTCGCCTTCGACGCGCACGAAGGGGTAGTCAAGCGCCCTGCTCTCGGCCGGCGCCGCGTCGGCGCGCAGCGGAAAGCGGCGGTCCCAGGCGCCATGGTCGAGCCACGGACGCTCGTCGGCGGCGCCCTCTGCACGCAGGCCAACCAGGTCGTAGACGGCGCGCTCCATGCGCGCGGCGTGCGGGAACAGGGGCGACAGCGCGGGATAGGTTTCCCCGGCGCCGAGGTCGAGGTCCACCCATTCCAGCCGCCCGCCCGCCACGTAGGCCGCGCAGGCGGCGAAGCCGGCCTGCGGCCGCCGGTCGGCGCCCCACAGCGCCACCAGGCGGGCGCCCGATTGCGCGGCGGCGAGCCAGCCCGCGCGGTCGACGGCTCGGGGGCGCGCGCTCATCCGCCGATCATCCTTGCGGCCTGCCGATACCAGCCCTCTAGATAGGGCGGGATGTAGAGACCGAGCATCAGGGCGAGCGAGAGATGGAGGAAGACCGGCACCAGCGCAGGCTGGTGCGGCAGCGGCTTCGCCGTGGTCTCGCCGAACACCATCGGCAGCACGCGGCTGAAGACCGAGGCGAACGCCACGCCGAGCGCGGCGAGCAGGATCGGCGTCGCCCACGGCTGCTCGCGCATCGCGGTGGTGAGGATCAGGAACTCGCTCGCGAACACGCCGAACGGCGGCATGCCGAGGATGGCGAGCGAGCCGAGCATCAGGCCCCAGCCGATGGTCGGGTTCGCGCGCGCGAGGCCGCGGATGTCGTCCATGACCTGCGTGCCCGCCTTCTGCGCGGCGTGGCCGACGGCGAAGAAGATCGCCGACTTGGTGAGCGAGTGCACGGTCATGTGCAGCAGGCCGGCGAAGGTCGCCACCGGGCCGCCGATGCCGAAGGCGAAGGTGGAAAGCCCCATGTGCTCGATGGACGAGTAGGCGAACATCCGCTTCACGTCCCGCTGCCGCGAGAGGAAAAACGCGCCGACGACCACCGAAAGCAGGCCGAATCCCATCATCAGCTGCCCGGCGAGCGGCGCCTGCAGCGCGCCGTCGGTGAGCACCTTGCATCGCAGCACGGCGTACAGGGCGACGTTGAGGAGCAGGCCGGAGAGCACGGCCGACACCGGCGTCGGGCCCTCGGCGTGCGCGTCCGGCAGCCAGTTGTGCACCGGCACGAGGCCGATCTTGGTGCCGTAGCCCACGAACAGGAAGGCGAACGCCACCGTGATGATCTGCGGATCGAGCTGCGCCTTCGCCGCTTCCAGATTGGTCCACAGCAGCGCGCCGGCCTCGGGGCCGAGCACCTTCTCCGCCGCCATGTAGAGCAGCACCGTGCCGAAGAGCGCCTGCGCGATGCCGACGCCGCACAGGATGAAGTACTTCCAGGCCGCCTCCAGGCTTGCCGCCGTGCGGTAGACGCTGACCAGCAGCACCGTAGTCAGCGTCGCCGCCTCCATCGCCACCCACAGGATGCCGATGTTGTTGGTGGTGAGCGCGAGCAGCATGGTGAAGCTGAACAGCTGGTACATGCTGTGGTACAGGCGCAGCCTGGGCGGCGTCATCTTGCCGTGCTCCTGCTCCACGCGCATGTAGGGGCGCGAGAAAATGGCGGTGGTGAGCGCAACGAACGCGGTCAGCGCCACCAGGAACACGTTCAGCGGGTCGATGAAGAACTCGCGGTCCCAGGCAGTCAGCGGCCCCTCGGCGACCACGCGCACCGTCAGGCCGCAGGCGCCGATGAAGGTGGCGAGCGCGAAGGCGACGTTGAGGTCGCGGGCGACGCCGCGATGGCCGAACAGCGCGAGCGCCGCCGCGCCGGCGAGCGGCGAGCCGAGCAGCAGCGTGAGGGCGTCCATCAGTCGTCCTTCAGCTTCTCGAGGTGGCGGATGTCCAGGCTGTCGAACTGCTCGCGGATCTGGAACATGAATACGCCGAGGATCAGGATGCCGACCAGCACGTCGAGCGCGATGCCGAGCTCGACCACCATCGGCATGCCGTAGGTGGCGGACACGGCGGCGAAGAACAGGCCGTTCTCCATCGCCAGGAAGCCGATCACCTGCGGCACCGCCTTGGAGCGCGTGATCATCATCATGAAGGACAGCAGCACGCAGGCGAGCGCGATGCCGAAGGTGCCGCGCGCCACCGAGGTGGAGAGCTGCGCGATCGGCGCGGCGATGTTGAAGGCGAAGATCACCAGCAGGATGCCGATCAGCATGGTGGTCGGGATGTTGATCAGCGTCTCCACGTCCCAGCGCACCGACAGGCGGTTGATCACGCGGTGCAGCAGCCACGGGATCAGGAATACCTTCAGCGCCAGCGTGATGCCGGCCGAGACGTAAAGGTGCGGCTGCTGGGTGGCGTAGCCGACCACGGCGGTCGAGGCGACCAGCATGGCGCCCTGCAGCGCGAACAGGTGGATCAGCGTCAGCACCCGGCGCTGCGACAGCATGGCGAACGCGAGCAGCAGCATCATGGCGGCAAACAGGTCGATCAGCTGGCCGGCGAGCGGGCTCATGCCTGCAGCAGGATCCTGATCAGCATCGCGATCACCGCCAGCAGGAACGCGGTGGCGAGGAACTCCGGCACGCGGAAGATGCGCATCTTGGCGCTCAGCGTCTCCAGCACGGCGAGCGCCACGCCGCCGACCGCCAGCTTCGCCACCAGGATCGGGGTCGCCAGCAGCAGGGCGAGGGGCGCGTCCGCCTGCGCCACGCCCCAGGGAAAGAACAGCGCCAGCCCGGCGCACGAGTAGGCGAACAGCTTGAGCGCCGCGGCCCACTCCAGGAGCGCGAGGTGGCGCCCGGAATACTCCAGGATCAGCGCCTCGTGCACCATGGTGAGCTCGAGGTGGGTGGCGGGATTGTCGACCGGCACGCGGGCGTTCTCGGCCAGCGAGACGATGGTGAAGGCGACGCCGGCGAAGGCGAGGCTCGGGTAGATGGCGAGCTCGCGGTGGGCGAGCGTCTCGACGATGGTGGTGAGCGAGGTGGAGTGCGAGATGAGCGCCGCGGTGAACAGCACCATCAGCAGCGCCGGCTCGGCGAGGAAGCCGATCAGCATCTCGCGCCGCGCGCCGAGCGAGCCGAAGGCGGTGCCGACGTCCATCGCGGCGAGCGAGATGAATACGCGCGCCAGCGCGAACAGGCCGACCAGCGCGATGGCGTCGGCCGCCGGCGAGAGCGGCAGGTCGGTGGACAGCGTCGGGATGATGCCGCAGGCGAGCGTCATGCAGCCGAACACGATGTAGGGCGCCGCGCGGAACAGCGGCGAGGCGTTGTCGGCAATCACCGCGTCCTTGAGGAACAGCTTGTGCAGCAGCCGGTAGGGCTGCAGCACGCCGGGCGCGGACTTGTTCTGCAGCCATGCGCGCCACTGGTTCACCCAGCCGAGCAGCAGCGGCGCGAGCGCGCGCGCGACCAGGATCTCCAGGATCTGCGACACGGCGCCCAGCATCAGCGCGTCACCCAGACCAGCACGGCGATCACCGTCACGAAGCTGTAGAGCAGATACACGGCGATGCGACCCTGCTGCAGCAGGCCCACCAGCCGCGCCGTGCGCTCCACCACCGCGGCCACCGGCAAGTACAGCCAATACCAGAAGTGATCCTCGACTTTCACGCCGTAGCGCGGCGCCGCGTCGAACGGCGTCGGCAGCTCGCGCCGCATGCGGAACAGCGGCTCGAAGATCTGGCGGATAGGCTGGCCGAAGCCCTCGGCCGTGTCCTGCATGCGCGCGGTCTGCCACGGATAGCCGCAGTCCCACGGCGCCGAGCGGCGCAGCTTGCCGTGATACAGCCAGCGCACCAGCGCGAAGGCGAGCAGGAAGCTCGCGGCGACGCCGGCGAGGAACACCACCGGCGCGTAGCTCGCCGAGGCGACGCTGACCGGCACCAGCAGCCAGCCGCCCGCCGCGGTGGCCTCGCCCAGGCCCGCGCCGACCAGCTGGCGCGTGACCGGGTCGATGGCCTGGATGAACTGCACCGGCGCCAGGCCGAGCGCGACGCAGCCCGCCGCCAGGAACAGCAGCCCGGCGCGCTCCCAGCGCCCGGCGTCGTGCGCCGCCGCGAGCTTGTCCTCGCGCGGCCGGCCGAGAAAGATGACGCCGAAGAACTTGACCATGACGTAGCCGGCGAGGGCCGCGACCAGCGCGATCAGCGCCGCGACGACGGGCACCAGCATGTTGAGGAACGAGTTAGGCAGCCCCGGGGTGAACAGGAAGCTCTGCAGCAGCAGCCATTCGGACACGAAGCCGCCGAACGGCGGCAGGCCGGCGCTGGCGAGCGCGCCCACCAGCGTGAGCCACGCGACCCACGGCATGAAGCGGATCAGCCCGCCGAGGCGGCCGAGGCTGCGCTCGCTGGTGGCGTGCAGCACGGCGCCGGTGCCGACGAACAGCAGGCTCTTGAAGAAGGCGTGGCTGGCGACGTGGTACAGCGCGGCGGTGAGCGCGAGCCCCGCCATCGGCTTCATGCCGTAGGCCGAGAACAGCACCGACAGGCCGCTGGCGGCGAACACCAGGCCGATGTTCTCGATCGACGAATAGGCGAGCAGCCGCTTCATGTCGGCCTGCACCGCGGCGTACACGACGCCGAACAGCGCCGTGGCGAGGCCGATGGCCAGCGCCACCAGCCCCCACCACCAGATCTGTGCGCCGAGCAGGTCGTAGGTGACGCGCAGGAACCCGTAGACCGCAGTCTTCAGCATCACGCCGCTCATGAGCGCGGACACCGGCGAGGGTGCCGCCGGGTGCGCTTCGGGCAGCCAGACGTGCATCGGCAGCAGACCGGCCTTGGCGCCGAAGCCGAGCAGCGCGAGCAGGAAGGCGGTCGAGGACCAGAACGGCGAGAGCTGCTGCGCCCGCATGTTGTCGAAGCCGTAGTCGCCGGTGTTCGCCTGCAGCACGCCGAAGCAAAGCAGGATGGCG
>DASUZH010000204.1:0-11953 GCA_036376975.1 Burkholderiales bacterium
GGTTACCCGCAGCCGATCGAACTGACTATGGTCGGCCTTTACATAGACGAAGTGGCACTCGTGGCCGCGCTCGGCGAGGCGGTTGGCGAGGCCGATGGTGTGGCGCTCGGCGCCGCCGTGGACCAGGGAGCCGGTGACGAAAAGCAGCTTCAACGCAGTTTCCGGAAATTGAGCACGGCGTAAATCGCGAGCAGGACGACGCCCCCGATTGCCGCTCGCGCGAATGCTCCGCCCGCTTCGAGGACGCGTTCGCAAATGAGCCAGGCGGCGGCGCCGGCGAGGACGGAGGAGAACAGCGACCAGGCGAGCGAGCGCCAGTTCTGCAGGCGGCGCAGGCCGATGCCGGTGAGGCGCGAGATGCGCCGCAGCATCACCGCGCGGTCCAGGTAGAGGGCGGCGACGCTGCCCGCCGCGGCGCCGGCCAGGCCGATCTCCTGCGCCAGGCTCCAGCTGAGGATCACCGAGGCGGCGAGCAGCAGCGCCGAGACGCGCACCGCGAAGCCGCCCTGGCGCAGCAGCAGCACCGCGCTGCCCACCTCGACCGCCATCGCGACCATGCCGATGACGTAGACGCGCACCACCGGCGCGGCCTCGACGTAGGCGGGGGTGTAGACCACGCTCACGATTTCCCCGGCGAACGCGAAAGCGAACGCCAGCAGCGGATAGAGCAGCGCGCCGACCAGGCCGTTGGCGCGGCTGTTCATCTCCATCATGCCGCGCACGTCGCCCGAGGCCTCGGTGCGGCTCATGCTCGGCAGCAGGGCGTCGAGCACCGAGTGGCGCACGATGTGCACTACCTGCCAGACCAGCGCGGCGATGGAGAAGGCGGCGAAGCTCGACAGCGCGAACAGGCTCGCCGCCACCCACTGGTCGGACTGCGCTCGCAGCGAGAACAGCGCGTTCGACACGCCGAACGGCGCCGAGCAGCGGAACTGCTCGGCGAACGCCTTGCGCTCGAACCACGGCCGGCCGATGCCGTGCCAGCGCTGCACGTAGATGGCGAGGATCAGCAGCTTGAGCAGCACCGTGGCGAGCAGCAGCCAGAGGATCACCAGCATGTCGCCGGTGAGCCAGGCGCCGGCCGCGACCAGGCCGGCGCGCGCCAGCGTCACGCTCGCGGTGGCCCAGGCCTGCCAGCCGATGCGCTCCTCGATGGTCGGCAGGTAGTCGAGCAGCGTGGAAAGCACCCACAGCGCGACGAACGCCGGCACCATCAGGCCGTAGCTGCCGAGCGGATGCACCGGAGCGGGCAGCAGCGGATTCCACGGCAGCAGCAGCGCGCCGCACACCAGGCCGGCGGCGGCGAGGTAGACCAGGGTCTGGTGGATGTAGAGCCGCTTCTTCCTCGGCTCGGAGCGCGGCACGAACAGGTACAGCGTGCCGCACATGTTCAGCGTGGCGACCGCCATGACCGTCCCCACCACCAGCCACAGCAGGCGGTACTCGCCGAAAGTGGCGGCGTCGAGGCAGCGCGCCAGCACCACCGGCAGCAGGAACTGCATCGCCTGGTCGAACACCTTGACCGCGCCGAGCGACAGCGCGCGGCGCTTGAGCGCGTGCCAGGAGATCGCCTTGGCCGCGGTGTTCATGCCGCCTTCCGGTCGCGCAGGTCGTCGAACAGGCGGCCGTAGCGCCGCATCACTTCGGCGCAGGAGTGGTTCTTCTCGAAATACCCCTTGTATTGCCCTCCGGTCGCTTCACCCCACAGCCTGAGGGTTTCTCTCGCCAACGCTTCCACATCTCCGGCAAAGCAATGCACATCTGCTCCGACGTCGACCGTGCCGACGGTGGGGATGTCGCGCGCCCAGGCCTGCAGGAAGGTGTTGGGCATGCCCTCGAACACCGAGGTGTTGACGAGGACGCGCGCGCGGTCGAACCACGGCTCGACCTCGGCAAGGGTGAGGAAGCCGGTGCACTCGACGTTGGCCAGGCGCGCGGCCCTTGCGCGCACGCCCTCGTAGTAGGCCTGCATGCCCTCGCCCTGCGCCGCGCCGCCGACCAGGACGAAGCGCAGCTGCGGCAGGCGCTCGGCGAGCTCGAGCAGCAGCTCCGGGCGCTTGCTGGGATGGATTCTTCCTACCCAGAGGACACGATCTTTTTCGGACGCGCCTGTCGGCGGCGGCTCGTAGCAGCTGGGAATCAGCACCGCGTCCCGCCCCAGATGGGACCGGCAGCTGCGCACCTGCGCCTCGTTCTGCGCCACGATGGCGTCGACCGCGTCGAGGCCGCGGCTGTAGAGCCAGCGGTCGCGCGCCAGCGCGATCTGGCCGCCGGCGCCGGGCACGAAGTCCTTGTCGGAGGCGCCGGCGTAGATCGAGCGCCGGCCGTTGCGGCGGCAGAACTCGGCCACCACGCCGACCCACATCGCGCTCGAGCGGTAGTAGTAGATGCCGGCGTCGGCCTCGCCGAGCGCGCGCCACATCGAGGTCAGCCGCGGGTGCAGGAAGCGCAGCACCGGCATGCCCTCGTCCATGCGGAAGATCTTGTGCACGGTGACGCCGTCGACCACCGCGCGCGCCGGCTGGCCGTGGTCGAGGCAGATCATCGACACGCGATGGCCCTGGCGCGCGAACAGGCGGGCGAGGATGCACTGCTGCACCTCGGCGCCGCCGATCACCTTGATGCCGGGGTCGCGCGCCAGCACCGGCCACGCGTGCGGCGCGACGAAGCAGATGCTGTGCACGTCAGGCCGCCGGCTTGCGCGCCAGCATGCCGTACATCATGCCGATCGCCACCCACAGGAAGGCGAATTCGGCCGAGGGGCGCAGGCTCGAGCCGGCCCAGCCGGTGATCGCGAAGCACAGCAGCGCCGCGGTGGCGCCCTGGAAGAAGCCGCACATCTCCGGGCTGATGTAGGCGTTGCTGCCCAGCGCGCGGAAGCCGCGCCAGACGTGCACGTAGTAGGCGCACAGCAGCGCGAGGCCGATGAAGCCCATGTCGAGCACCGCCTCGAGGTAGGCGTTGTGCGGGTGGCCGACGGTCAGCATGGCCTCGGCCTTCATCGGCGCCGACCACATGATGGAGGACAGGCCGTTGCCCCACAGCGGGCTCTTCCACAGCTCGGGCAGCAGCGGCAGCCAGATGCCCTCGATGCGGTCGGCGCTCACCGTGTTGGCGTCGGAGTCGAAGCCGAAGGTGATGCGGTTCCAGACGTACTCGGGGGCGAGCAGCGCGCAGACGCCGGCGACGATCAGCGCCAGCGAGAGGGTCCTGGCGTTGAATTTCCAGGCCATGAACAGGCCGTTGACCAGGAAGAAGCCGAGGAAGGCGCCGCGCGAGAAGCTGAGCACCAGGGCCAGCGCGGCGATGCCCAGGGTGAAGAACAGCACCGTCTTCAGGCTGCCGTTCTTGGTCTCGGCCCAGACGAACAGCAGCAGCGCGTAGGCCACCGCGAACAGGCGGCCGAGGTCGTTGGCGTGCATGCCGATCTCGTCGAAGAAGCGGCGCGACGAGGCGCTCGCCAGCAGGCCGAGGCGCACGCCGGAGGCGAGGATGAAGCCGATCTCGATCAGCGCCAGCGCCCACACCGCGACGATGATCGCGGTGATGAACTTCTCCGGCTTCTGCGAGCGCGCCACCGCGGCGGCGATCACCAGCGCCACCGCCACCATCAGCAGCGGCCGGATCGCCTCCTCGCGGAAGTAGCCGACGTCGCTGAAGTAGTTGATCGCCTCGCTGTCGTAGAAGAAAGGCATGATCTCGCCGGAGTGGCCCATGCCGATGACGCCGGCGACCAGGATCGGCACGACGTAAAGCCAGGCGAGCGGACGCAGCGGCAGGCCGCCGAGCTGGCGCCGCATGACCGCCGAGACCAGCGTGGCGCCGAGCACCACGTTGAGCGGGTTGAGGCCCGGCACGTTCATCAGCGCGTGCGGGAACAGGTGCGTCGCGCCCATCGGCATCAGCAGCATCAGCAGCACCGCGCCGATGCGGAAGTCGTACATCACCGCCATGCCGGCGATCAGCGACACGGCGATGAAGAACGCCGCCATCTCGCCGTAGGCGAGCGCCACGCCCATGGCGGCGGCGAAGGCGACCAGGCCGACGGCGGCGAAGATCCACAGCGCGTTGCTGGTCGGCTCGCGGCGGATGTACTGCGAGGCGGCGGTGGTCATTTCACCTGCTTAGTGGAAGTGGATGAACCTGGCGAGTCCCTGCAGGAAGGCGGCCGCCATGACCAGGGTCGAGGCGGCCATCACCACCAGCCTGCTGTTGGGCGGACGCCGCATCAGTACGCGTTCATCAGCGTGCCGACGATGCGCCCGCCGGCGTCGGCCAGGTCCTTCACCGCGCGCTCGGTCTCCTGCATGCGGGTCTGGTCCTTGCGCGACATCAGCAGCGCGTCGCCGGCGCGGTAGACGATGCTCTGCGCGTCGGCGTACTCGTTGACCGGCGGCGTGTCGACCAGCACCAGGTCGTACTCGGCCTGCGCCTTGGCGAGCAGCGCGGCGAAGCTGGCGCGCGACAGCAGCTCGAGCGGGTTGGGCGGCAGCGGTCCCGCGGGCAGCACCGCAAGCCCCGCCAGGCCGGTGACCGGCGCGGCGGCCGACAGGTCGGAGCGGCCCGACAGCGCCGAGGACAGGCCGTAGCGGTCGGAGACGTTGAAGATCGCCTGCTGGCGCGGCGCGCGGAAGTCGGCGTCGATCAGCAGCGTGCGCAGGCCGAGCTGCGAGAACACCACCGCCAGGTTGGCGGCGACGAAGCTGCGGCCCTCCCTGGCGTTCGGGCTTGCGATGGCGAGCGTGTGGCGCCCGCCTTCCGGATTCAGCCACCTGATCAGAAGCTGGGTGCGCAGGCCGCGCAGCTCCTCGACCACCGGGTGGAACGGGTCCCAGGCCGCGATCAGCTCCTTCGAGACGCCTTCCGGGCCGCCCGCCAGGTAGGGGAACTCGTACTGCTTGGCGAGCGCCTGGCGCAGGTCGGCGTCGGTGATCAGGTTCAGCTCGATCGCCGCCTCGCCGAAGCGCCAGCCGAGCTCGCGCTGGCGCGCCAGCACCTGCTCGGCGTCGCTCGGCGTGAGCTTGCCCTCGTCCATCAGGATGGCGCCGATGTGGCGCCCCTTGCCGGCCGGGCGCGCCGGGCCGTCCATGGTCAAAACGTTCTCATTCGGTTTCGCGAGCATGTTCGAGTTTCCTTACCAGGGATGCGGCAGAGCGCGGGCGGTGCGCACGGGCACGGGAAGCAGCCGACCGCCCGTCGGCTGCCAGCGCGACAGCCGGCCGAGCGACGGCACGGCGAGCCGGGATTCGAGGTCGGAGCGCGAGCGCACGCGGCGGTCGAGCGACTCCAGGATGTACACCACCGCGCCGGCGAGCAGGCCGCCGACCAGCACCGACAGCACGGCGATCAGGCCGAGCTTGGGATGCTGCGGCGTGATCGGCTCCACCGCCGGCGTGAGCAGCGCGACGTTGGTGGTCTTCGCGCCGCTGTCGATCTTGTTGGCGGTGAAGCGCGCCAGCACCGCGTCGTAGCTGCGCTGCGCGTTCTCCACGTCGCGGGTCATCACCGACATCTCGATGCGCGCGTCCTTCATCGACTGCACGCGCTCGGACTGCGCCGCGATCGCCTGCTTCAGCTCCTCCTCGCGACGCTTCGCCTGCTCGGCCTGGTTGCCGAGGCCGGCGACGATGCGCTTCATCTCGCCCTGCACCCGGTTGCGCAGCCCGGCCACCTCGGCCGAGGTGCGCTGGTACTGCGGATGGTTCTGGCCGAGCACCTCGCCCATCTCGGCGAGGCGGGCTTCGGCGCGGCCGAGGTCCACCTTCAGCGCGCTGATGTGGCCGCTCGCCAGCACCTCGGGGATCTCCTCCACGCTGGCGCCCTTCAGCGCCTCGTTGGCCTGCCTGAAGCGCGCCTGCGCCTCATAGGTGGCGTTGCGCGCCGCCAGGTACTGGGTGGACAGCTCGGACAGGCGGGCGCCCTCGACGTCGGCGCGCTCGTCGGCGAAGGTGATGCCCTTCGCCTTCTGGTAGGCGGCGAGCTTGCCCTGCGCCTCGTTGACCTGCGCGCGCATGCCCTTCATCTGCTGGCCGAACCACTCGGCGGCCTCGCGCGTCGGCTCGGTGCGCAGCGCGAGCGAGGTGTCGAGGTAGGCCTTGGTGAAGCCGTTGGCCACCAGCGCGGCGTAGCGCGGGTCGCTGGAGGAGAAGGAGACGGTGACCACGTTGCTGGCGGTGGTGTCGACCTTGAGCTTCTCCAGCAGCTGCGCGCCGACCCAGTCGTCGATGTTGCCGACGCCGCCGGTGTCGCTCTCGTAGGCGGCGCGCACTTCCGGCTTCTGCGCCAGCTTCAGGTCGCGCGACACCTGCGCGGCGACGCGGCCGCTCTGGATCAGGTCGACCTGGGTCTGCACGTAGCCGGCGCGCTCGCGCGGCGACATGCGCGTCGGCGCCATCGCCTGCTCGTCGCGCGCGTCGAGCATCAGCGTCGCGGTGGAGACGTACTTCTTCGGCACCAGCAGCGCCACCGCCATCGCCGTGACGATCGCCGCGGCGAACACCATCACGAACGCCTTGCGGCGCGCGCGCAGTGCCAGCATGAATTGATGGAAGTCCATGGGTCTCTCCCTCTCTCTCTTAGAACAGTGCTTCTTTGACGTAGATCACGTCGTCGGTCTTGACCGCGTCGCTCAGCTTCGCGTCGGTCTCCACCACCTTGCCGTCCGCGCCGGAGCGGCGCATCTTCAGCCGCCGGTCGCTGCCGCGCGGCGTGATGCCGCCGCCGGCGGCGATCGCCTGCATCACCGTCATGTTCGGCTCGACGCGGTAGGCGCCGGCGCGGGTCACCTCGCCGTAGATGTAGAACACCGGCGCGCGCTCGATGTAGACCGTGTCGCCGCCCTGCAGCTTGAAGGCGGCGTCCTTGTCCTTCACGAACACCTGCTGCTGCTTGCCGTTGCGCATCACCGTCGCGCTGTCGGCGCCGGTCGCCAGCACCCCGCCGGCCGCGGCCAGCACCTGGGTGATGCCCATGCTGGTGTCGTCGAGCGGATAGAGGCCGGGGCGCGCCACCTGGCCGAGCACCGAGACCTGGCGGCTGCGCAGGGTGCCGAGCGCCACGCTGACCTGCGGGTTCTTCAGGTACTTGCCGTTCTTCAGCGCCTCGGCGATCTGCTTGCCGGCCTCGGCGGTCGACTTGCCCGAGATCTTCTGCTCGCCGATCAGCGGGATCACCACCGTGCCCTTCTCCGAGATGCGCGCCTCGGTGGTGAGGTCGGGCTGCTGGAACACGGTGACGCGGACCGTGTCGCCGATGCCGAGCTTGTCGCTCTGCGCCCAGGCCGCGCCGGCCAGGAGAACCAACGCCAAGAACAGGTGTTTCATCTCATTTCCTCGCTTTGCTGTCGAAGGTGTGCGGTGCGTGCATCCGTTGTGCGTCCGTCGTGCGTTTGTCTACATGTGGGGCAGCCGCCGCCGCGCCACCCAGAGGGCGGCGGCGACGCCGGCGAGAATCAGCGGCCAGGCCGGCTGCGGCGCCGCCGGCGCGGCGGCGGGCGCCGGCGTGGTGGTCCCCGGTGCCGCGAGGGAAAAGACGAGCGCTGCCGCGAGAACAAGAGCCTTCATGGAGGGTATGGATGCTAGAGAGGGCTTGTTACGACGCTCGGGCGCGACGCGCCGGAGTTCATGCACCGTACGGACTACGACGAAAGATCGGCGTCAGACACCCGAAAACAAAATGGGCCCGCAGGCCCATTTCTTGAATTCGGTGCCTGACACCGATCTTTTACACCGCTAGGGATTCAGCAATCTCAGCTCGAGCGACTTGCCGATCGCCTGCGTGCGGTTGACCACGTTCAGCTTGCGCAGGATCTTCTGCACGTGGTTCTTCACCGTCAGCGGGCTGATCTTGAGGATCGCGCCGATCTCGTAGTTGCTCTTGCCGAGGTAGATCCACTTCAGGATGTCGAGCTCGCGCACGGTGAGGATGCTGCCGCCGTTCCGCTGCTCGCCGCCGCCGTTCGACTCGGCGCGGCGCTGCAGCTGGGTGCGCACCCACGCCGCGTGCAGCGAAGGCGCCAGCAGCTGCACCAGGTAGGACTGGCGCGCGCCGGCGCCGCCCGGCCGGCAGGCGAAGGCGAACAGGCTGAGCGCGCGGCCGTCGGCGTCGTGCACGCCGTGCACCAGCAGCTGGGTCGCGCCGAGGCGCTCCAGCTCGCGCGCGAACGCGCCGCTGCCGATCGAGGAGCTCATCACGTCGAGCACCACCGGCTGGAAGCGCCGCTCCTCCCACGCCTTGAGCAGCGCGGGCGCCACCGCGCTGTCGCGCAGGAACACGTCGCTGAACGCCGCCGGCTCGGGCACCGTCATCGAGAAGCCGTCGGCGCGGAACGCCGGCGGCTTGCCCAGGCACAGCGCGCAGATCAGCAGCTCGTGGCGGATCAGGCTCTGCAGCAGGCCCTGCGTCCAGCTGAAGAAGTGCGCGCGCGCGTGCACGCGCAGCGACGCATCGAGGTTGAGGACGATCGACTCGATCTGCAGGAAGTCGCTCGCCGAAGTGCCGGGCGCTTCGCCTGAGATGGCGACTGCGGCTGCGGCCGCGTTCGCAGCTGATTGCACGAGGATCGGTTCGCTGACTTCGGTAGTAGTGGGTTGCATGGCGGTCTCCAATATAAGCGTCCGACTAGGGAATAGTTCGTTCGGCGCAGGCGGGAAAAGTTAGTCCGATGGGCCTATCGCGCCGCGCCGCGCGCAACGTCGTGGCGCAGCGCGCCTCGCCTAACCTCGTTGTCCCTTGGCTTCGCTCCCCGAATCCTTCCTTCCCGGCGCGCGCACGCGCCTCGCGCGCGGCCAGCCCGGCGCCGCGGCGCTGCTGCAGGCCGCGGTCGACCCGGCGGTGGCGATCGGCACGCTCGCCGGCAGCACCGCGCTGTTCGGCGCGAGCTTCGACGGCGCCTGCCTGATCCTCGCGCTGCTGGTGTTCGCGATGACCTTCCCCGGCAGCCTGGCGCGCGCCAGCGCCGAAAGCGCGACCGCGCTGGCGCTGGACATCGCCGCCGGCTGGTTCGCGGTGGTCGGCCTGCTGCTGCTGCTCGGCTGGGCGTCGCACACGCTGGAGGCGTTCGACGAGCGCGCCATCGTGGCGTGGGCGCTCGCCACGCCGGCGGCGCTGTTCGCCGCGCACCGCGCGCTGCCGCTGTGGCTGCCGCGCCTGATGGCGGCGGAAGGCCTGCGGCGCACCGCGGTGATCGCCGGCGCCAACGAGCTCGGCCGGCGCCTCGCCGCGCGCCTCGACGCCGAGCCGATGCTCGGCGTGCGCTTCGCCGGCTACTTCGACGACCGCGGCGCCGGCCGCCTGCGCGGCCTGCCGGCGGAGGAGAACCTCGGCACGCTGGAGGGGCTGGCCGACTACGCGCGCGCGCACCGCGTCGACCTGATCTACATCGCGCTGCCGATGGCCTCGCAGCCGCGCATCCTCAAGCTGCTCGAGGACCTGCGCGACACCACCGCGTCGATCTACTTCGTGCCCGACATCTTCGTCTCCGACCTGATCCAGGCGCGGGTCGACTTCGTCGGCGGCCTGCCGGTGGTGGCGGTGTGCGAGACGCCGTTCTACGGCTTCAACGGCATCGTCAAGCAGCTGAGCGACTACCTGCTCGCTTCCGGCATCCTGCTGCTGATCGCGCCGCTGCTGCTCGCCATCGCCGCCGGCGTGAAGCTGTCCTCGCCCGGGCCGGTGCTGTTCAAGCAGCGCCGCTACGGCGTCGACGGGCGCAAGATCGTGGTCTACAAGTTCCGCTCGATGACGGTGGCCGAGGACGGCGACGTGGTGCGCCAGGCGACGCGCAACGACGCCCGCATCACCCGCTTCGGCGCGTTCCTGCGCCGCACGTCGCTCGACGAGCTGCCGCAGTTCATCAACGTGCTGCAGGGGCGCATGAGCATCGTCGGGCCGCGGCCGCACGCCGTGGCGCACAACGAGCTGTACCGCAAGCTGATCCGCGGCTACATGATCCGCCACAAGGTGAAGCCCGGCATCACCGGCCTGGCGCAGGTGAACGGCATGCGCGGCGAGACCGACACGGTCGAGAAGATGAAGCTGCGCATCGAGTACGACCTCGCCTACCTGCGCAGCTGGTCGATCGCGCTCGACCTGAAGATCATCCTGAAGACCGTGGCAGTCGTCCTGGAGAGGAAAAATGCGTACTGAACAGCTCTGGTCGCTGTGCGGCGCCCTCGCGGTGCTGGCGCAGATCCTGGTGCTCGGCAGCCTGCCGTACCCGGTGAGCGGGCCGGCGGCCGACCTGTGGCACTTCCTGTCGCTGTCGGCGGTCGGCCTGCTGCTGTGGGTGGCCTTCGACGGCAACCGCTTCCTGAGGCGCAGGTAATGTGCGGCATCGTTGCCGCGGTCGGCGCGCGCAACGTGGTGCCGATGCTGATCGAAGGGCTGCGGCGCCTCGAGTACCGCGGCTACGACTCGGCCGGCGTCGCCGTCGTCAACCATGACTTGCAAAGAGTAAGAAGCATTGGAAGAGTCGCCCAGCTCGCGGCGCTGGCGGAGGACCTTGAAGGCAGCATCGGCATCGGCCACACGCGCTGGGCGACGCACGGCGCGCCCTCCGAGCGCAACGCCCACCCGCACGTCAGCGGCGGGGTGTGCGTGGTGCACAACGGCATCATCGAGAACCACGACGACGTGCGCAACGCGCTTCAGCTGCTGGGCTACGAGTTCACCTCCGATACGGATACCGAGGTCATCGCCCACCTGGTGCATTTCCTGCTGTCCTCCGGCCGCCCGCTGTTCGAGGCGGTGCAGGAGGCCGTGGGGCAGCTGAAAGGAGCCTATGCGATAGCGGTCATCTCCTCGCAGGAGAAGGAGCGGATGGTCGTGGCCCGCCAGGGCGCGCCGCTGCTGCTCGGCCTCGGCGAGGGCGAGAACTTCGCCGCCTCCGACACCTCCGCGCTGCTGCAGGTGACGCGGCGCATCGTCTACCTCGAGGAAGGCGACTGCGCCGAGGTCACGCCGGGCAAGGTGCGCATCGTCGACGCGCGCGGCCACCTGGTGGAGCGGCCGCTGCACGTCAGCACGCTCGCCGCCGACGCCATCGAGCTCGGCAGCTGGCGGCACTACATGCAGAAGGAGATCTTCGAGCAGCCGGCCGCCGTCCGCGCCACGCTGCAAGAAGATTTTGCAGAAAAAATCCCCGAAATAGATTCTGTGCTGATCCTTGCGTGCGGCACCAGCTACCACGCCGGCCTGGTCGCACGCTACTGGCTGGAAGAGCACGCCGGCATTCCCTGCAGCGTCGAGATCGCCAGCGAGTACCGCTACCGCAGGTCGGTGGCCGACCCGCGCGCGCTGACGGTCGTCATCTCGCAGTCCGGCGAGACCGCCGACACCATCGCCGCCCTGCAGCACGCGAAGAGCCTCGGCCAGCCGCACTCGCTCGCCATCTGCAACGTCGCCGAGTCGACCATCGTGCGCAACGCGCGCATGAAATTCCTCACCTGCGCCGGGCCCGAGATCGGCGTCGCCTCGACCAAGGCCTTCACCGCGCAGCTGACGGCGCTGCTCAAGCTGGTGGTGAAGATGAAACCCAACCGGGAAATCGAACAAGCGCTCGAGGCATTGCCCGGCGCCATGGCGAACGTGCTGCGCGTCGAGCCCGAAGTCGCCGCCTGGGCGGCGAAGTTCGCGCTCTGCGAGCACGCCCTGTTCCTGGGACGCGGCGTGCACTACCCGATCGCCATGGAAGGCGCGCTCAAGCTGAAGGAGATCTCCTATATCCACGCGGAGGCTTACCCGGCGGGCGAGCTCAAGCACGGACCGCTCGCGCTGGTCACCGCGGAAATGCCGGTGGTCACGGTGGCGCCGAACGATCCGCTGCTGGAGAAGCTGAAGTCCAACATGCAGGAAGTCCGCGCCCGCGGCGGAGAGCTTTACGTGTTCGCCGACGGCGACACCCGCATCACGCCGTCATCCGGGGTGAACGTAATTCGCCTGCCGGAGCACTACG
>DASUZH010000205.1:0-3871 GCA_036376975.1 Burkholderiales bacterium
CGGCCGATCACGCTGAACGACGACATGATGAGCGTGTGGCGCAAGGCGCGCATCGGGCTGGATTACCTGCTGTTCAAGAAGGGCCCGCTGACCGTCAGCGCCGGCCACGCCGCGGCCTTCGTGCGCACGCGGCCCGAGCTCAAGCGCCCCGACGCGCAGCTCTACTTCATCAATTTCTCCAGCCTCAAGCGCGGCGGCTTCCTGCATCCGCACTCGGGCTTCACCTGCGCGATGTCGCAGATGCAGTCGGAGTCGCGCGGCTCGTCGCACATCAAGTCGCCCGATGCCGCGGTGCAGCCGTCGATCCGCTACAACTACCTCTCGACGGAGCGCGACCGCCAGGTGATGGTCGACGGCCTGAAGATCGCGCGCCGCATCTGCAACGCGTCGCCGCTGCGCGACTACGTCGCCGGCGAGTTCCTGCCCGGCGACAAGGTAAGGAGCGACGAGGAGTGGCTCGCGTACTGCCGCGAGATGGGCGAGACCGTGTTCCATCCGACTTCCACCTGCAGCATCGGCCACGTGGTCGACGAGCAGCTGCGCGTGAAAGGACTGCAGAACCTGCGCGTCATCGACGCCTCGGTGATGCCCGCCGTTCCCTCGGGCAACATCAACGCAGCAGTCGTCGCGCTGGCCGAAAAGGCCGCCGACCTCCTGAAGAAGTAGCGCGACGCGACCTCTGCAGATACCGAAAGCTGTCGTTCCCGCGAAAGCGGGAACCCATGGACCCCCGCGTTCGCGGGGGCGACAATCTTTTCACCGCGAGCCAGATCAGCGTGGTCTGACCGCACGCGCCCCTATAATCGCGGCCGGATGTGGGAAGCCGCCGCGATTATCCTCATTGCCGCAGGGGCATTGCTCTGGCTCGACAGCCTGCGCGCGCGCGAGCGCGCGGTGGCCGCGGGCCGCTCGGCCTGCGAGCGCTACGACGTGCAGTTCCTCGACGACACGGTCTCGTTCGCGCGCCTGCGCCTGGCGCGCGACGACGAAGGCCAGCTGAAGCTCGCGCGCACCTACACCTTCGAGTTCACCGAGACCGGGAACAACCGGCGCCAGGGCGCGATCGTGATGCTCGGCCAGCAGCTGGTCGACCTGCAGCTCGAGCCATACAGGGCTCAATGAGCGAAGCCTGGGACACCGCCCGCGTAGTCGAGAACCGCCACTGGACCGAGGCGCTGTTCTCGCTGCGGGTGGAGGGGCCGCGGCCGGCCTTCGAGGCCGGGCAGTTCGTGCGCATCGCCCTCGACGTCGAAGGCGAGCGCGTGGCGCGCCCGTTCTCCTTCGTCAACGCGCCGGCCGATCCGGCGTTGGAGTTCTACGGCATCGTCGTGCCGGAGGGGCCGCTCTCGCCGCGGCTCGCGGCGTTGGAGCCCGGCGACAGTCTGTACGTGGCGCGCAACCCGGCGGGGTTCCTGGTGCTGTCGGAATTGCCGGACGCCGAGTCCCTCTGGCTCATCTCGACGGGTACCGGGATTGCACCGTTCCTTTCCATGCTGCGCGCCGGGGCGCCGTGGAAGCGCTACCGCAATGTGGTCCTGGTCCACGCGGTCAGGCACGCGCGGGAGCTGGTTTACCAGGAAGAGATTCGCCGCATGAAGGACCTGAGGTACGTCACCTTCGTCAGCCGCGAGCCGGCCCCCGGCTCGCTCGCCGGCCGCGTCCCGGCCGCGGTGGCCGACGGCCGCCTCGAGGCGGCGGCGGGGCTGCCGCTCGCGCCCGAGGCGTCGCAGGTGATGCTGTGCGGCAACCCGGAGATGCTGAAGGACACCACCGCCGCGCTGGTGGCGCGCGGCATGCGCAAGCACCGCCGGCGCAACCCCGGGCAGATCAGCGTGGAGAGCTTCTGGTGAAGGCCGCCCTCAGGCTGGCCGCGGCGCTTGCCGCCGGCGCGATCCTCTCCGGCTGCAGCGCGGTGCGCCTCGCCTACGACAACGCCGATTCCTACCTGCGCTGGCGCGCCGGCGCCTACCTCGACGTGCACGGCGACGCCGCCGACGAGCTCGACGAGCGCATCGACGCGTTCCTCGACTGGCACCGCGCCAAGGCGCTGCCGCAATACGCGCGCCTCTCGGAGGAGGCGGCGGCGCGGCTCGCCGACGGCCTCTCGCAGGGCGACGTGGTTTGGGGGTACGATGCCCTTCAGGCGCAGGCACGGGAGAGCCTGCGCGCGGCGGCCGAGCAGCTCGGGCCGATGCTCGACCGCCTGAGCCCGGAGCAGGTCCGCTTCCTGGAGAGGCGGCTCGCGGAGGACAACCGCAAGTTCGCGCGCGAGAACCTCAAGGGCAGCGACGCCGAGCGCCGCAAGCTGCGCGTCAAGCGGCTGCAGGACCGGCTGGAGGAGTGGGTGGGGAAGCTGAACCAGGCACAGGTCGAACGCATCAGGCAGTACGCGGAACGCGCGCCGCTCACCGACGAGCACCGCGAGCGCGACCGCAAGCGCCTGCAGAGCGAGTTCCTCGGCGTGGTGCGCAAGCACGAGGCGGCCAAGCGCCTGCCCGAACTCGCGGCGGACTGGCAGAAGGGCCGCGATCCCGCGTTCACCGCGCTGAACGAGGCCTGGCGCAAGGAGTTCTACGCGCTGCTCCTCGACCTCGACCGCACGCTCACCCCCGCGCAGCGGGCGCGGGCGGTGGCGCACTTCCGCCGCTACGCCGAAGACTTCGCCGTCCTCTCCGGCCGCGCCCCGTGAACGATCCGGCCGTCCCGGGAGGCGATCCGCTCGTCCTCGAGCAGCCGCCGGCGAGCTACGCCGGCCGCACGCGCCACACCCAGGCCGAGTTCGAGGCGATCCTCGCCAACGCGACGCTCGGCATCGCCTTTACCCGCGAGCGGCGCTTTTTCCTGTGCAACCCGAAATTCGCCGAGATGCTCGGCTACTCGCCGCACGAGCTGATCGGCCAGTCCGGCGAGATCGTCTACGCCTCGCCCGAGAGCTACCAGGCGCTAGGCCGCATCGCCGTGCCGATCCTCTCCAGCGGCCGCCAGCTCGACCTCGAGTGGGAGTTCCGCCGCAAGGACGGCTCGACCTTCGTCGCGCGCGTCATCGCGCGCGCGGTGAGCGAGAAGATCGCGCAGGGCACGGTGTGGATCGTCGAGGACATCAGCGAGCGCCGCCGCCACGCCGACGAGGCGGCGCGCCTGCTGCGCGAGCAGGAGGCGATCCTCGGCACCACGTCGATGGGCGTGGTGTTCGTCAAGGACCGGCGCATCGTGCGCTGCAACCGGCGCTACGAGCAGATGTACGGCTACGGGCCGGGCGAGCTCGACGGCAAGCAGACCGTGCTCCTGTACGCCGACGCCGACCTGCATACCGCCGCCGAGACGGCCTATGCCGACCTCGCGCGCGGCGGCACCGCGCGGCGCGTCGAGCTGCGCAAGCGCAAGGACGGCTCGGTGTTCTGGACGCGCGCCGACGGGCGGGCGGTCAACCCGCAGGACCCGCTCAAGGGCTCGGTGTGGACGGTCGAGGACATCACCGAGCAGCGCCGCGCCGAGGACGAGCTGCAGCGCGTGCTCGCCGAGCAGCAGGCGCTGCTCGACAACGTGGTGGTCGGCATCGTCATCAGCCGCGAGCGCCGCATCGTGCGCTGCAACCGCCGCTTCGAGGAGATGTTCGGCTTCGCCGCGGGCGAGGCGAACGGCGCCTCCTGGCGCCAGATCTACTTCACCGATGCCGAATTCGCCGCGCGCGCCGGCGTGTACGGAGAGCTCGACCGCGGCGGCACGCATGCGCGCGAGCAATGGCTGCGCCGCCAGGACGGCTCGGGCTTCTGGTGCCGGGTGACCGGGCGCGCGGTGCAGCCGGGCCATCCCGAGCGCGGCTACGTCTGGCTGGTGATCGACACCACCCAGGAGCGTGCCGCGGAGCAGC
>DASUZH010000206.1:0-2480 GCA_036376975.1 Burkholderiales bacterium
CTGCCTGGAGGCGCTGCCGTTCGAAGTGAAGGCGCAGGACCTGCTGGTGCTGGCGGCGACGCTGAGCGAGATTCACGCCGAGCCGGCCGACGCGAACGCGCCGGACCGGATCGTGGCAGGGAAGGAAATGCCGGTGCGCGATCTGGTCGAGGACGAGCTGATCCTCGCCCTGCCGTACGCGCCGCGGCACGAGAGCTGCGCCCCGCGCGCGGCCGAGCAGGACGACAGCGGCAATTCGCCGTTTGCCGGCCTGCGCGGCCTGATGCGCGACAAACATTGATTCAGAAGGAGTAACGAAGATGGCTGTCCACCAGAACAAGAAGTCCCCTTCGCGACGCAACATGCGCCGCATGCACGATCGCCTCACCAATCCGGCGATCGCGGTCGAGCCGACGACCGGCGAGACGCACCTGCGCCACCACGTCAGCCCGACCGGCTTCTACCGCGGCAAGAAGGTCGTCAAAACCCAAGACGAGTAGTTCCGCTGATCACGGTCGCGGTCGATTGCATGGGGGGCGACCACGGCCCCCGCGTGACGGTGCCGGCTGCGCTGGCGTTCCAATCGCGCTCGGCCGACGTCGCCGTGATCCTGGTCGGCCGCAAGGCGGAGCTGGAGGCCCAGCTCGCCGCGGCCGGCGTCGCATCCGGGCCGCAGCTGCGCGTGCATGACGCCACCGAAGTGGTCGAGATGGACGAGCCGGTGGCGCAGGCGATGCGCTTCAAGAAGGATTCGTCGATGCGCGTCGCGGTCAACCTGGTGAAGAGCGGCGAGGCGCACGCCTGCGTCAGCGCCGGCAACACCGGCGCGCTGATGGCGATCTCGCGCTTCGTGCTGAAGACCATCCATGGCATCGACCGGCCGGCGATCGCCACCGTCCTGCCCAACATGCAGGGCGGCTACACCTACGTGCTGGACCTCGGCGCCAACGTCGACTGCACGCCCGAGCAGCTGATGCAGTTCGGCGTGATGGGCGCGATGCTGGTTTCGGCGGTCGACCACAAGGAGCGGCCGTCGGTCGGCCTGCTCAACATCGGCGTCGAGGACATCAAGGGCAACGACACCGTGAAGCAGGCCGGCGAGCTGCTGAAGACGAGCGGCCTCAACTTCTACGGCAACGTCGAGGGCGACGACATCTACAAGGGCACCACCGACGTGGTGGTATGCGACGGCTTCGTCGGCAACTCGGTGCTGAAGGCGTCGGAAGGCGTGGCGAAGATGCTGTTTGGTTTCCTGAAGAACGAGTTCAAGAAGAATCCGTGGCGCATGCTGGTCGCCTGGCTCGCCATGCCGGTGTTCAAGGCGCTGCGCAAGCGCATGGATCCCGGCAACTACAACGGCGCCAGCCTGCTCGGGCTGCGCGGCATCGTGATCAAGAGCCACGGCTCGGCAGACGCGTTCGCCTTCGGCCAGGCGCTGGGACGCGCGGTCGACGAGGTGCGCAACGAAGTGCCGCAGCGCATCGCGCAGCGCATGCTGCAGCTCCAGCCGCAGTCGGTTACGGGCGTCAACGCCACCGCATGATCTACTCCCGGATCGTCGGCACCGGCAGCTACCTTCCGCCGCGGGTCATGACCAACCACGACTTTGCCGCGCGCGGCCTCGACACCAGCGACGCGTGGATCCGCGAGCGCACCGGCATCGTGCAGCGCCACATCGCCGACGAGTCGCAGGCGTCGAGCGACCTCGCGCTGGAGGCCAGCCGACGCGCGCTGCAGGCGGCCGGCGTGCGAGCCGAGGAGCTTGACCTGATCGTGGTCGCAACCTCGACGCCCGATTTCATCTTCCCCAGCACCGCCTGCCTGCTGCAGGCGAAGCTCGGCGTGAAGGGCTGCGCTGCGTTCGACGTGCAGGCGGTCTGCAGCGGCTTCGTCTACGCGCTGGCAACCGCGGACACGTTTCTCAAATCCAATCAATACAAAAAAGCGCTGGTAGTCGGCGCAGAGGTGTTCTCGCGCATCCTCGACTGGAACGACCGCGGCACCTGCGTGCTGTTCGGCGACGGCGCGGGCGCGGTGGTGCTCGCCGCCGGGTCGAAGCCCGGCATCCACGCCAGCATCCTGCACGCCGACGGTAGCCAGGTCGACATGCTCTCGGTGCCGGGCAACGTCTGCAAAGGTCGCATCACCGGCTCGCCGTTCCTGCAGATGAACGGGCAGGGCGTGTTCAAGTACGCGGTCAAGGTGCTCGACGAGGTCGGCCGCGAGACGGTGGCCGCCGCCGGCATGACCCTGCAGGACGTCGACTGGTTGATTCCCCACCAGGCCAACGTCCGCATCCTCGACGCCACCGCGCGCAGGCTGGGGCTGCCGCCGGAAAAGCTGGTGGTCACGGTCGACCATCACGGCAACACCTCCGCCGCCTCGGTGCCGCTCGCGCTCGACGAGTTCGTGCGCGCGGGCAAGATCCGCAAGGGCCATCGATTGCTGCTGCAAGGCGTCGGCGGCGGATTTACCTGGGGCTCGAGCGTGGTGACGCTATG
>DASUZH010000207.1:0-4624 GCA_036376975.1 Burkholderiales bacterium
GACCGATAGAATCTACGAATTCGTGCACGAGGCTTTGTGGGAGTGCATCGTCAAGGGCGTGATCGTGCCTGGGGAGGATCGGCGCAACCCGAACTGGCCCTTCTACCGAGTCACCCAGCGCGGGCACAAGATCATCAGCTCCGGGTCGCCGCAACCATATGACCGCGACGGCTTTTTGGATCATTTCCGAAAGAATGTGCCGAACTCGGATCCAATCGTTGACGGATACTTTGTCGAGGCAGTCGAGGCGTTCAACTCCGGCTGCCATCGATCGTCCGCCGTGATGCTCGGTGTTGCTTCAACGCTCGCGAGAACTGACCCAGGTCTGCTCGTGAGAAGTGAACCAGGCGGCGATGTCGGATCGCGGAGGGAGTTGCGAGCGTAGCTGCCGGTCGTGAAGCTCGCGGCCGATGAAGGCGCGAAGGAGGGGCGCCTTGGCATCGTCGCGTGCGTTGCGAAGGCCCCGGAGGCGGAGCTGTGCCCGCAGGTCCTTGGCAGGGATGATGGCGGTGAGGAACTGGTCGAAGCGGCCCCAGAGCATGAACCGCTTCGCGTCAGGGACGAACCAGAACTCCTGGGTCAGTCTCGCAGAAGCGAGGTGCACGTCGGGGTCAATGTCGACGACAAGCACGACGGCGCGCGAGCCCTGCGCGTAGCGGAGCGCAACGGCAGGACAGTCAGTGAAATCAGTCCCGCCGGTTCGTCGAGTCGGATCGACGCGCTCGGGGCGATAGGGATTCTTGAGGCCGCGGTAGAGGCGCATGGCCTCAAGGCTACCGCGTCATCGCCATCAACGAGCATACCTCGTGAGGAATCGGCTCGAGATCGCCATTCCCATCAAATAGCGTGCTCGGGATCCCATCAAATAGCGTGCTCGGTGGGCGTCAGGTGGCGCTGCCGCCGTCGCCATCGCGCAGTGACGGGCCGTCGATCTTCACGGTGTGGCACTGGTGGCGCAGCCGGCTGAGCAGCGCGCCAACCAGGGCCTTGTTGCCCAGGAAGCTCGCCCAATCCGAGTAGTCGAGATTGGTGGTAATAATTGTCGCGCGCTGGCGATACCGCTCTTCCATCAACTTGAAGAAGATGTTGGTCTGTTCGGGACGGAGATTCAAATATCCCATTTCGTCAATCACGAGAACGTCGACCTTGGTCAGCCGGTTGAGCAGGCGGCGGGTCGAGCGGTCGGCGATGGAAGCGTACATCTCGTCGAACAAGTCCTGGGCGCGCATGAACACGCCGCGGTGACCATTCTGGAGCGCCTTGAGTAGCAGGGCCGAGGCCAAGCCGGTCTTGCCGACGCCGGTCGGGCCGATAAATACGATGTTCTCGGCCTTGGGCACGAACTCGAGCTCGGCGAAGGTGCGGATCTGGCGCTGGTTGACGCCGGGCTGGCGCTTGAACGGGAAGCTCTCGAGCGTCCACTGCTCGGGGAGGCCGGCGCGCTTGATGCGCCAGGCGAGCGCGGTCTCCTGGTTGGCCTGCCACTGGGCGCGGAGCAGGCGCGCGATCAGGTCCTGGTAGGAGCTGTCGGCCTTCTCGGCGCGCTTGACCTCCTCGTCGAAGATCTCGGCGATCTTGCGCAGGTGAAGGCTCTTGAGCAGCTGCTCGAGGTCATCCTTCATCGCCGGGCTCCGGGTCGTTGCGCTCGTCGGGAACGACGAAGTAGGCGGTGGCGATATTGCGCAGGATCATGCGCTCGAGGCGGTCGAGGTCGTAGAGGCCGTAGTGCGCAGCGGTCTCGATGGCGGCAGCCAGCGGCTTGGCCGGGTAGTCGAGCCGCAGTTGGGCGAGCCGGCGCAGGGCGATCGGCCAGCGGGAGGCCGCGCGCAGCTTGAGGGTCTTGGCGTAGTCGGCGAAGGGAGCGCCGGCTGCGGTCAGCTCGCGCTCCTCGGGCAACGGCGGGACCTGCCGGGCTGCCTGTCCGCGCGGCGGACGATGCGCCGCGAGCGTCTTGCGCTGCTTAAGCGTGGATACCACCTTGTCATGAACGGCGACCTCGCGCGGGCCGCGGAACACGCGGACGTGGTCCTTGGTCTCGCGAACCTCGACGGCCTTGCCGACCAGCTGGTAGGGCACCGAGTAGGTGTGGCCATCGATGTGGACGTAGCCCTCGAGGTCGACGATGCGCTGGTGGAGCAAGTAGACCTCGGGCAGCCACAGTGGCAGCCTGCGCAGCGCCGGCCACTCGGCGCGATACAGCTCGTTGGAGCTGGCTTGCCAGCTGCGCCGGAACTTTGCATTGACCTTGTCGCACCACTCGCGCGCCTGGCGATTGGCGTCGGCGAAGTCGGTGAACTTGCGACCGGCGAGGAAGTTTCTCTCGATGAAGTCGAACGGCCGCTCAACCTGGGCCGAGCGATTGGCGTCACCCTTCTCATGCGCGATGAAGGTGAAATTGAGCCGCCGCGCAAAGGCCTCCATCTCGGGTACTGGCACCATGTCCTTGCCCGTGCCACTGAGCACGATGACATGGGTATTGTCCACCATGCAGTGCTCGCAGGTGCCGTCGTGGTACTGCGCGCCCTCGTTCACGAACACCTTGCATTCGAACCGGGTGAACCGCGGGTAGAGCTGGAAGAACAGCCGGTGGGAGTGGCACAACACCAGCGACGCGGTCTGCACCCGACACAGCGCACCGCCGATGTGCGCGTCGTGCGGCGAGGTATCGTGCTGCATCTCCTTGCCCGGCGGAAACGGATAGCGGCCGGCCGGCTTGGCCGGCTCGTGACCGATGCCGTGCTTCCTGCAGAATGCAGTCAGCGCCGGATACGACAGCGTCACGATGCCGCGCGCCTCGAGCTCCTCGTGCACCCGCACCAGATTGCCCTTGCAGTCGGCCAGCAGAGCCAGGATGTCGTCGCGGTGGGCGTCCGCCTTCTCGGCCCGCTCGAGCTCCGGCGGCGATGCCTGGCCGCTGCTGAGCACGCGCTTCACGGTGAGGCGCGAGATGCCCAGTGCACGCGCGATGGCACGGATGCCATTGCCTGCGTCACGCAGGCTCAGGATGGTCTGTCGTTGGATCTGGTCCAGCATGAATCTCCTCGATGGTGGTACTGAGCGCCGCGAACGCCTCGCTCGCAGCGCGCCACGCCTTGGTCAATGAGGCGGTGAAGCGACCGCCGTCGCGAGCTCGCCGCCCGGCGCGCAAGGCGATCGCGGCGAGCACGGTGAGATCTTTGTGCAGCGACGCGACGTCGTCGGGCGGCTCCTCGGACAAGGCCGCCAGTGCGCGCAGCACCAGCAGCGGCTCGGCGACGATCCGCCGCTTGCCGGCCCGGTCCGCGCGCTTCCACGCCGTGTACAGCGCGCCGAGCTCGCGGACCGAGACCTGCGTGTCGCCCAGTCCGGCGATCAGCTGCGCGTATTGCGCCTTGTTGGCCCGCGCCAACGGCACCAGATATTTCATCGCCGCATGGGCCGGCACCGTCCCCGCGCGCACCCGGTCCTGCGCCGCGCTGTCGAGCGCGTCGAGCAGCCCGAGCCGCCGCGACACCCAGCTCGTCGAGCGACACAGCTGACGAGCCAGCTGCTCCATCGTCAAGCCGTGCTCGCGGAGTCGGCCCAGTAACCAAGCGTCTTCGAGCGCGATTCGCTTAGCGCCCGCCAGGTGGCGATGGTGCACCAGCGCCTCGATCTCCGTGACCGGCCACGTCGTCGCGAGCGCGGTGTCGCGATGCAGCCGGCGCAACGCCTCGACGCGCAGGTAGCCGTCGATCAGCACCAGCCGATCGGCGTCGCGGATCACCACTACCGGCACCTGCTGTCCGATCTCGGCGACCGAGCCGATCATCCGCCGGCGCTGATCGCCGTCGTGGATCCGCAGGTCGCGGTGCCGGAGCTCGAGCTGATGCAGGTCCACCTCCACGCCCATCACGCTGCCCGCGCTACGCCGCCACCTCCATCTCGTCTTGCGCGACCACTCCCCCAACTCCGCCAGATCTCCCCGTAGGATCAGGTACTTGCTTCCGCCTCTCGTCTTGCGCATGGATCGCGAGAACTCTAGCCACTCCCGCAAGGATCACAGCTGCTTGCGGGGTCATCGCGTCTTGCGCGACATCCCAGGGTACTCCCGCCAGCGGCGGCGGCCGGTTTGGTGGCGCCGGCGGTGATCCAGCCTTCGCCGCGTCCACCGCCACCTGCCACCGCCGACCTCGATCGTAGTCGCGGTGCTGCGCATGCCACGCGCGATCCGCGGCGCGGTGCCGAGCTTGCTGGCATGCATCGGCGCTGCACGCTCGCTGCCGGTCCCCCACGCGGACATCGGGCTGGAACCATCGTCGGCAGATGCAACACGGACGCTTCTTGCGCACGGCACCCGCGACCTTCGCCGACTACCGAACCGGCCGCCGACCACGCTCACCACCGACCACGCGGCAGCTCCACGCCGACTACGCAGCCACTCCGTACCCTTCACCTCGCTGGGTCACTTCTGACAAGCAGCCCCGGGTCACTTCTGACAAGCGTCGAAGCGCGACAACGCCGGCCAACCCGGCGGCCCGATCGACCGCGAGAACCTGCTGGTTGGCGCCGTCGACACCGATGGCCAGCGCAAGCTGCTTCGACCCGTCGTCACCGCGGAGACCGGCGGCATCGCGACCACCATCGATCTGTGCCCGAGGGCCGG
>DASUZH010000208.1:0-3636 GCA_036376975.1 Burkholderiales bacterium
ACCGGGTGGATGCCCATCGGGAAGGAGACGTGCGCGCGCTCGCCGCGGCCGGCGCCGGCGCAGTCGAAGGTGCGCGCGAACGACTCCAGCCCGATCTGGATGTCCTTGAAGCTGCGCGGATAGAACAGCGGCTGCCCCGTCACCCCGCCCGAGCGCCAGAACTCGGCGATGCCGTCGTGCTCTGCGTGGCAGAACTCGCTGTAGAACTGCGCGTCGGTCATCGCGCGGAGCATGTCCTTGTCGAGGATCGGGATGCGGCGCCATTCGTCGTCCAGCCGGTCGAGGTTCAGCTCGGGGAGGCGTCTTTTCCAGAAAGCAGACCGCATGGCGCGCTCCACCGCCGAGCGCTTGAGGCGCGACTGGAGATCGCGAACCTCTTTCCTGGAGCTAGGTAAAGACATCGATCATCCGCTTCAGGTCGCCCGCTTCCCGTGCGGGAGCGCGCACCTGCGGCTCGCCGAGCAGGAACGTGTAGAACAGCCGGGCGCGCGCGCCCGCCTCGGCCGCGGTGAAGCCGCCCGCCTCGAACAGGCCGGTCAGCGCCTTGACGCGCCGGCGGTCGACCTGCGCCACCGCGGCCGCCACCTTGCGGTCGGTGCGCGCCCAGGCGCGCACGGCCGGGTCGTAGCGGCCGAGGCCCTTCTCCAGCACGTCCTCGGCCAGCGTGCGCAGCTGCGCGGCGAGGCCGCGCACTTCGCGCACGCGCTCGAACTCGGCCTCGGTCATCTCGCGCGCCCAGAAGTCGAGCAGCGCCTCGAGCAGCTCGCCGCGGTCGCGGAAGTGCCAGTAGAAGCTGCCCTTGGTGATCTTCAGGCTCTCGGCCAGGCGCTCGACGCGCACCGCGGCGACGCCGCCCTTGCGCAGCGCCTCCAGGCCGGCCGCCACCCATTGCGCTTGCATGCGGAAAGACTACCATACGGTGGCGTATGGCTCGAAACCTCCGGCGCGGCACGCCGCTGAAAGGTCCCGTCGATTCGGCGGAGGTGAAGCGACGCGCGAAGGAATTGGGAGCGGACCTGGTGGGCGTCGCCTCGGCGGCGACGCTGAACGCCTTCCCGCCCGACCCGCGCTGGCCGCAAACGCCGGAGCGCATCTCGCCTTATTGCAAGAGCGTGATCGTCATCGTGCAGCGCATCCCGGCGGGCGCCTTCCGCTGCAAGACCAACGTACCGGTGCAGTACCTCGACATGCTGGTGCTGCGCCGCATGGACCGCATCGGCCTCAAGCTGGCGCAGGAGCTCGAGCGGCTCGGCCATCCGACCTTCACCCTCGCCGCGCAGGAGACCGACTGGAACCTGAAGCGCGCGAGCTACGCGCGGCTTTCCACGCGCCACCTCGGCGTCGAGGCCGGCCTCGGCACGCTCGGCCTGGAAGTGAACATCCTCACGCCCGAGTTCGGCCCGCGGCTTTATCTGACCGGCATCCTCACCGAGCTCGAGCTCGAGCCCGACCAGCGCATGCAGGAGCAGGTGTGCATCGGCGAGTCGTGCAGCCGCTGCCTGCACTCCTGCCCGCCCGACGCGGTGCGGCAGTGGGGCCTCGACAAGGCGGCGTGCGCGACCGAGGCGCAGGAGTTCGGCTTTGCCCAGATCTCGAAATTTTTCAATGGGTTTTTTGAGAAAAGCAAGGAAGAACAAAAAGCCGCGCTCCGCTCGCGCGACCTGTTCGGCTTCTGGCAGGGCCTGCTGCGCGTAGTCGGCTCGTTCGGCGACTGCCCGCGCTGCCTCGCAGTCTGCCCGGTCGGCAACGATTACCACGCGCACCTCGCCGACATCCAGAAGGTGATTCCGGAGAAGACGCCGGAGAAGGTGGCGAAGGCCGCCGGCTTCAAGCAGGCGCGCAAGGAAGGCCACGACCTGCCCGGGCTGTCCGAGTGGAACATCCGCTGGGTCGGCGAGCAGGGCTACCAGGGAATCGTCGCGCGACAGCTGCAGGAATTCAAGAAACGCCAGCGGGAGAAGCAATGAATATCTTCAAGCGTCCCCTGACGGCGAAGGAAGTGAAGGAAAAGGCCCGCGAGTTCGGCGCGGATCTCGTCGGCATCGCCGACGGCGAGGCGGTCGGCGCGCGCCAGGTCACCGAGCACGATTGCGGGCGCGCCATCGTGCTGGCGATCCGCGTGCAGGCGGGCAGCTCGCGCATCCTGCCGTGGAACGACCGCAACAAGTACTACAACGACGAGCTGTCGCTCACCGCGCTGGAGGAAGCCTCGCTCGAGCTGGTCTACTGGCTGGAGGACGCCGGCTACCCGGCGGTGATCGTGCCGCCGACGCACGTCGACCCCTGGCGCTACGGCGGCGACCCGAAACAGCACCAGAGCACGCTGATCTCGCTGCCGCACGCCGCGGTGGAGGCCGGTCTGGGTACCCTCGGCCTCAACCTGCAACTTCTTACGAAAGAGTTTGGACCCAGGGTCCTGCTGACCGCCGTCCTCTCCTCGATCGACGTCGAGTGCGACCGGCCGATGGCCGAGGCGCTCTGCCACGGACCCCAGTGCGGGCGCTGCCTGAAAGCCTGCCCGGGCGACGTGGTGAAGCAGTGGGACCGCGACTGGGAGGGTTGCGACCGGTATCGCTCGCCGCACGGCTTCGCGCACCTTTCCGAGTACCTCGGCAAGGTGATCGACGAGCCCGACGTGCAGCGCAAGAAGGCGATGCTGCGCTCGGAGGACAGCTTCAACCTGTGGCAGAGCATCCTGCGCGGCGCGGGCGTGATCACCGGCTGCCGGCGCTGCGCCGACGTCTGCCCGGTCGGCGGCGATTACGAGGCGATGCTGAAGGACGCCCTGGAGGCGATCCCCGAGAACACGCCCGAAAAGGAGGCGCGCCTCGCCGAAATGGCGCGCGCCGAGCCGTCGCCGCCGTACCAAAAGCAGATTCGCTGGATCGGCCGCAGGCGTTAGAATCGTCGGAGGAGGAGATAAGCCCCATGAAGAAGACGCTATTCGCCATCGGCTGCGCGGTCGCCCTCAACGCCCAGGCCGCAGACCGCATCAAGGTCGGCTTCATCAGCACGCTGTCCGGCCCGAGCGCCGGCATCGGCGTCGACATCCGCGACGCCTTCCAGCTCGCGGTGAAGATGAACGGCGGCCGCATCGGCGGGCTGCCGGCGGAGGTGCTGGTCGGCGACGACCAGTTCAAGCCCGACGTCGGCCGCCAGCTGGCCGAGAAGTACGTCAAGCTCGACAAGGTCAACTTCCTCACCGGCATCGTGTTCTCCAACATCATGCTGGCGTCGGCGCCGATCGCGTTCGACAACAAGACCATCTACGTCAGCCCGAACGCGGCGCCCTCGCCGCTCGCCGGCAAGCAGTGCAACCCGTACTTCTTCGTCGCCTCCTGGCCGAACGACGCCTACCACGAAGCCGCCGGCCAGCACGCCACCAACAAGGGCTACAAGAACGCCTACCTGATCGCGCCGAACTACCAGGCCGGGAAGGACTCGCTCGCCGGGTTCAAGCGCTACTACAAGGGCAACGTCGCCGCCGAGGTGTACACCCAGCTCGGCCAGCTCGACTATTCGGCGGAGATCGCGCAGATCCGCGCCGCCAAGCCCGAGGCGCTGTACATCTTCCTGCCCGGCGGCATGGGCATCAACTTCATCAAGCAGTACGTCGGCGCCGGCATGTCGTCGCAG
>DASUZH010000209.1:0-6728 GCA_036376975.1 Burkholderiales bacterium
GTCGAAGCCGGCGGCTCGAGCGTCAACGAGTCGATGCTGACCGGCGAGTCGATGCCGGTCGACAAGCGCATCGGCGACCGCATCGTCGCCGGCACCATCCACGGCCAGGGCACGCTGCGGGCGGTGGCCACCGGCACCGGCAAGCGCACGGTGCTGGCCGGCATCATCCGGCTGGTCGCCGCGGCGCAGGGCTCCAAGCCGCCGGTGCAGCGCCTGGTCGACCGCGTCTCCGCGATCTTCGTCCCGGCGGTGCTGGTGGTCGCGGCGCTCACTTACGGTGTTTGGTTTTTCATCATTGAAAATCCATGGGCCGGGCTGATTCCCGCTGTCTCGGTGCTGGTCATCGCCTGCCCCTGCGCGCTCGGGCTCGCCACGCCGACCGCGCTGATGGTGGGCGTCGGCCGCGCGGCGCGCGCCGGCATCCTGATCCGCAACGCCGACGCGCTCGAGGCGGCGCGCCTGGTCGACACGCTGGTGCTCGACAAGACCGGCACGCTGACGCGCGGCGAGCCCGAGGTGGTCGGCGCGTTCCCCGAGGCGGGGGTCGGCCGCAACACGCTGCTGCAGACCGCGGCGTCGCTCGAGTCGCGCTCCGAGCATCCGATCGCGCGCGCCATCGTCAAGGCGTACGCCGACTCGCCGCTGCCGGTGGAGGACTTCGCCGCGGTCGGCGGCATGGGCGTGCAGGGCAAGCTGCTCGGCGAGGCCGCGCGCCTGGGCTCGCCGTCGTTCCTCGGCCGGCAGCCGCCGGCGGGCCATGCAGGCACCACTATTGTCGGCGTGGAATGGGGCGGGCGCTTCCTCGGCTGGATCGCGCTCGCCGACGCGCTGCGGCCGACTTCGAAGGCGGCGGTGGCGCGCCTGAAGGGCATGGGCATCGAGCCGGTGATCCTGTCGGGCGACGCGCCGGCGGCGGTCGAGGCGGTGGCGCGCGAGCTCGGCATCGAGCGCTGGCGCGGCGGCGTGCCGCCGGAGGAGAAGGCGCGCGAGGTGCAGAAGCTGCAGGACGGCCGGCGCTTCGTCGGCATGGCCGGCGACGGAATCAACGACGCGCCGGCGCTCGCCCAGGCGCACGTCAGCTTCGCGCTGGCGAGCGGCAGCGGCGCCGCGCTCGACGTCGCCGACGTCACGCTGATGCGCAACGACCTGTCGGGCATCGTCGACGCCATCGCGCTGTCGAGCGCCACGCTGTCGAAGATCCGCCAGAACCTGTTCTTCGCCTTCCTCTACAATGTGCTCGGCATCCCGCTCGCGGCGCTCGGGCTGCTCAGCCCGGCGATCGCCGGGGCCGCGATGGCGCTGAGCTCCGTCTCCGTGGTGTCCAACTCTCTACTGCTGAACCGATGGAAACCGTCGAACTGAAGGTCGAAGGAATGGATTGCGAAGGCTGCGTGAAGAGCGTGACGCGCATGCTCGCCGGCCTGCCCGGCGTGCAGAAAGCGGACGTCTCGCTGGCGCAGGCGAACGCAAAGGTGACGTACGACCCGTCCCGGGTCGACGTGCCGGCGATGAAGAAAGCGGTCGAGCGCGCCGGCTACAAGGCGCCATGAAGGGATCTTTGTGTGCGGGTTTGTTGTTTGAAAAACAAATAACAATCGGCGAAGACCGCTGCATCGGCTTCATGGGCCGCGAGGGAATGGTCTACGCCACGCCGAAGATGGTGAGCGACGTCGAGTATTCGTGCCGCGACTGGCTGGTCGGCCACCTCGACGCCGGCGAGGACTCGGTCGGCACCCACGTCACCATCGACCACCTCGCCGCCACGCCGCTCGGTCTGAAGGTCACCATCGCCGTGAGCGTGAAGGAAGTGGACCGCAAGAAGGTGGTGTTCGAGTTTTCGGTGCGCGACCCGGTCGAGGAATGCGGCCGCGGCACGCACGTGCGGTTCGTGGTCGAGAACGCCAAGCGCGCCGAGCGCCTGGCCGCCAAGAGAGCGAAAGCCGGCCTGGAGTAGGGCCGGGTCACTTCTTCCGTCGCCCGAACCCCAGGTCCGGGAGAGAAAGCAGGCGCGACGCGCACGCCTGGAGGTCGGCGAGAGCGTGCTCCAGCGCCTTGCGGCTGCCGTCCGTGAAGCCGGCAAGCAGGTTTTCGTTGCGTCGGCGGGCCGCCGCCGCGATTGCGCGATAGGCCCTTTCTCCCTTCCCAGTCAACGTGAGCAGCTGCCGCCGCCCGTGCTGCGGATCGGGCTGGCGCCGCGCGAGGCCGGCGTGCACCAGGCGCTCGACCGAGCGCCCGACCCACGCCTTGTCGGTCTTCAACCACTGGCTGATCTGGTTTGCGGTGATCCCGCGGCCGGCGTGCAGCGCGTCGATCACGCGCCACTCGGCGAGGCGGACGCCGAACTGGCGCGGGTAGTGGCGCGCGGCGGCGAGCGCGAGCGTGTTGGAGAGCACCAGCACGCGGTGCGAGATCAGGCCGCGCAGCAGCCGCGGGTCGTCGGAGCGTCGCATGGCGGCATTGTAGACCGCGTACCTTGACGCAATGGTGTCATGACAACTACTCTCGGCGCCGATGCCGCTCGCGCCGAAGAACCTCCTGGTGGTCATGTCCGACGAGCACAGCCCGCGCGCCATGGGGGTCGCGGCGCACGCCCTGGCGCGCACGCCGAACCTCGACCGGCTGGCGGCGCGCGGCACGCGCTTCACCAGCGCCTACACCAGCTCGCCCATCTGCGTGCCTGCGCGCGCGGCCTTCGCCACCGGCAAGTACCAGCACCAGGTCGGCTACTGGGACAACGCCGACGCCTATGACGGCGCCGTGCCGAGCTGGCACCACTTGCTCCGCGAGCGCGGCCACCGCGTCGTCTCGATCGGCAAGCTGCACTTTCGCGGCTTGCCGGGCGACGACCATGGCTTCTCGGAGGAGATCGTGCCAATGCACGTGATCGAGGGCCTGGGCGACGTCAAGGGCCTGGTGCGCACCAACATCCCGCGCCGCAAGGGCTATCGGAAGCTGGCCGAGCTCGCTGGTCCAGGCGAGTCGCCCTATACGCGCTACGACCGTGACATCGCCGCGCGAGCGCGGGCGTGGTTGCGTGACGAGGCGCCGAAGCACCGTGACCGGCCATGGGCGCTTTTCGTCTCGTTCGTTTGCCCGCATTTCCCGCTGGTGGCGCCGCAGCAGTTTTTCGATCTCTACCCGCCCGAGCGCATCCCGCTGCCGAAGCAGTACCGGCCGGCGGAGCGGCCGGATCACCCGTACCTGCGCGAGTACCACGACTGCGTCGGCTACGACGATGGCTTTGACGGCGATGACTGCAAGGTGCGCCGTGCCATCGCCGGCTACCTCGGCCTGGTGAGCTTCATGGACGACAACGTCGGAGCCGTGCTGCGTGCGCTCGAGGACTGCGGCCTCGCCGCCGACACGCGCGTCGTCTATACCAGTGACCACGGCGACAATGCCGGCGCGCGCGGCCTGTGGGGCAAGTCCACCATGTACGAGGAGTCGGCGGGGGTACCCTTGATCCTCGCCGGGCCGGGGGTGGCCATGGGCGCGCGCTGCGCAACGCCGGTGAGCCACGTCGACCTCTTTCCCTTCTTCCTCGAAGCCGCCGGCGCGCCGCTGCCGCACGGGGACTACAGGGGAGTTTCCCCGCTCGCGCTCGCCTCCGGCGCGCAACCCGGCCGCGCGGTGCTCTCCGAGTACCACGCCATCGGTTCCACCGGCGGCGTCACCATGCTGCGGCAAGGGCGCTGGAAGTACGTGCACTACGTGCGCTATCGCCCGCAGCTGTTCGACCTAGAGAGCGACCCGGAAGAGCTGGTCGACGTAGCTGGCCGCCAGGAAAACGCCGCGGTGCTCGCGGCGCTCAAGGCGGAGCTGTTGCGCTTCTGTGACCCGGACGAGGTGGACGCGCGCGCCAAGCGCCGCCAGGGGGCGCTGCTCGCGCGCTATGGCGGTCGTGAGGCGGCGCTCGCCCGCGGCGACCTCAATTACACGCCTGCGCCCGGACAGGCGCCCGACATGAACTAGGGAGGACCCATGAGACGCTTGCCGCTGATTGCCTTCTCGCTGCTCGCCGCGTGCGGCGGCGCCCTCGCACAGGCCTGGCCTGCCAAGCCCGTGCGCCTCATCGTCGCGGACGCGGCCGGCGGTGCGCCCGATCAGCTCGCACGCATCCTGTCGGGCAAGCTCGCCGAAGGCATCGGCCAGGCGGTGATCGTCGACAACCGTCCCGGCGCGGGCGGAGCGCTCGGCGCCGACCTCGCCGCCAAGGCGCCGGCCGACGGCTACACGCTTCTGCTGTCGACCACCGCCATCTGGGCGATCCTGCCCAGCCTGAAGAAAGACCTGCCCTACGATCCGGCGCGGGATTTCGCGCCGATCTCGCGGCTCGCCACTACCTCGAACGTGCTGGTGGTCAACGCCTCGCTGCCGGCGAAGTCGGTCGCCGAGCTGGTGCAGCTCGCGAAGAGCAAACCCGGCGCGCTCAACTACGCCTCGGCCGGCGTCGGCACGCCGGCGCACTTGGCGGGCGAGATGCTCAACCTGCTCGCCGAAATCAAGATGACGCACATCCCCTACAAGGGCGCCGCGCCGGGGCTGCTCGACGTGATCGCCGGCAACGCGCACCTCATCATCACCTCGCCGATCGCCGCGGGCGCGCACATGAGCGCCGGGCGCGTGCGCGCGCTCGCTACCACCGGCGCCGAGCGCAATCCGAGCCTGCCCGAGCTGCCGCCGATCGCCGACACCGTGCCGGGCTACGAGATTACCCAGTCCTGGGGGATCGTCGCGCCGGCCGCCACCCCGCAGCCCGTCCTGCGGCGCGCGAACGAGGAGATTGTCAGGGCGATGGCGCCCGCCGACGTGCGCGAGCGCGTGCTGAAGATGGGCGCGGTACCCGCCGGCGACTCGGCGCAGGCATTCGAAGCCTTCATGGCGCGCGAGCGCCGGCGCCTCGCCGAGGTGATCGCAAAATCGGGTATCGTCCTCGCCGACTGATGTTCAAGAGGATCGACCACATCGAGCTGTTGACCGCCGACCCGAAGCGGGCGGTCGCCTTCTACAGCGGCGTGCTCGGCTTCCGCGAGCGCGAGCGCATGCGCATTCCCGAAACGCCGTTCGGGCCGCTCGACCTCGTCTACCTGGAGCTCGGCGGCACCACCGTCGAGGTAATGAGCTATCCGGAGGCGAAAACGCCGATTCCGCCGCGCAGCGCGGAGCCGCGGCTCGGCTGGCAATGCCTCGCGCTCGAGGTCGAGGACATGGACGAGGCGCTGAGCGAGCTCAAGGCGAAGGGCATCCAGGCGGCCTGGGGCCCGGTCAAGCGGCCCGATTACGCCCGCGCCGAGATCCGCGATCCGGACGGAAATCCCATCGAATTGAGGCAGTGGCACCGCCGCTGAAGCGGGCGGCTATCGCGTCGAAGTCTTGCCCTGCGGCTCGACGCCGTCGCTCCAGCCGCCGCCCAGCGCCTTCATCAGGTCGACGCTGAACGCGAGGCGCGCCTGCCGGTTGCGCACGAACGCGATCGCGGCGTCGTTCACCGTGCGCTGCGCGTCGAGCACTTCGAGGAACGGCGAGTAGCCCGAGCGGTAGCGCTCGTTCGACAGGTCGAGCGCGGCGCGCGCGGCCTTCAGCCGCAGCTCGAGCTCGGCTTCGCTGCCGTTCGATCGGTCGACGTTGACCAGCGCGTCGGCGACCTCGCGGAACGCCGTCTCCACCGACCTCTGGTAGGAGGCGACCGCCTGCTCGCTGCGCGCGCGCGCCTGGTCGACGCGCGCCTCGCGCCGCCCGGCGTCGAACAGCGGGCCGGCGATGTTTAGCCCGAGGCTCCAGATGCCGGCGCCCTTCGACAGCAGGTCGGAGAACTCCGCGCTTTGCGAGCCGACCGCCGCGGTGAGCGAGATGGTCGGGAACTGCGCCGCGCGCGCGATGCCGATCTGCGCGTTGGCCGACACCATGTTCTGCTCGGCGGCGCGCACGTCGGGCCGGCGCTCGAGCAGCGTCGAGGGCAGCCCGGGCGGCAGCGGCGGCGGCACCGGCAGGGTGAACAGGTCGCCCGGCACCACCTTCAGGTCGAGGCGGCCGGTCAGCTGCGCGAGCTGCCGCTCGACCAGCTGGCGGTTGCGCTCGGTTTCGTAGCGCTGCACCAGCGCGTCGGACAACGTGGCCTGCGCCTGGTACACGTCGAGCTCGGAGGCGAGGCCGCCGTTGGCGCGCGTGCGCGCCAGCTCGAGCGCCTCGCGCCGGCTCTCGATCACCAGCTCGAGCACCTTGAGCTGCGCGTCGGCCGAGCGCAGCGCGAAGTAGGACTGGGCGGTGGCGCCCGCCAGGCTGAGCAGCACCGTGTCGCGCGACAGCACCGAGCCGAGCAGCGTGGCGCGCGCGGCCTCGTCGGCGCGCGCGTAGCGGCCCCAGAAGTCGAGCTCGTAGCTGGTCGAGGCGATGAGGGTGTTCTGCGTGCGGGTCAGGCCGGCGGTGGTGGCCGGCGGCGGCGAGGTGAGCTCGCTCACGCGGTTGCGCGTCACGCCGTAGCCGACGGTGACCTCGGGATAGAACAGCGAGCCGGCCTCGCGCGCGAGCGCCTCGGCCTCCTGCACGCGCGCCACCGCGAAGCGCAGGTCGGCGTTGCGCTCCCACGCCGAGCCGACCAGCTCGTTCAGCAGCGGGTCGCGGTACAGCGCCCACCAGCCGGGCGGCACCTCGACCTCTTTGGCGGCAGCCGTGTCCGGATACTGCGCCGGCAGCGCCATCTCCGGCCGCTTGTAGTCCGGGCCGACGGT
>DASUZH010000210.1:0-5488 GCA_036376975.1 Burkholderiales bacterium
GCCGTGGGCGACCAGAGAAAGCGGCGCGGGATGGGCGAAGCCCGGCAGGGTATCGGCGTTGAGCTCGCCGGAGAGCACGTAGGAGTCCGGCGGAAGCTCCTTCGCCCGCGCGCGCGCGGTGGCCTCGTCCAGCACCGGCAGGACCTCGGTGGCGCCGTGCGCAAGCGCGGTCACCATGGTGGTGGTGGCGAACAGGATGTCGAGCACCACTACCACCTTGCCCGGCACGCGCACCGTGTCGAGCTCCTCCTTCTTGGTGAGGACGTGCACCTTGTGGTTGAGCTCGAGGCGCGCGCTCATTCCGGTCGCCTGCCGAACATGCCCCAGCCCTCCATCGTCAGCACCGTCTCGCCCGCCTGGTTGACCGCTTCCCAGCGGTGCTTGACGAGGCCCACTCCCGCGCGCGAGGTCGAAGCGCGCGATTCGGTGACGGTGCGCGAGTAGGTCAGCGTGTCGCCGGGGCGGACCGGCTTCAGCCAGCGGATGTCCTCGATGCCGGGCGAGCCCAGGCTCGCGGTGCGGCCGATGTACTGCTCGACCATCAGGCGCATGCCGACCGCGCAGGTGTGCCAGCCGCTCGCGATCAGGCCGCCGAAGGGCGTGGCGCGCGCCGCCTGCGGGTCGGTATGGAACGGCTGCGGATCGAACTGCTTCGCGAAGGCGACGATCTCCTCCTCACTGAAGGTGTGGCTGCCCATCTCGGCGCGCTCGCCGATCTTGAAGTCCTCCCACCAGATCATGCCTGCGGCGCCCTAATAGGAAGGAGCCAATCGCTCGTAGCTGAGGACCTGGCGCCGCAACTCGTCGGGCAGCGGCGCGGCCTTCATAGTCGCCGGATCGGCGTTGACGTACACCAGCTCGGCGGTGACCAGAGGCTGCTGTTCCGCGTCCCGGTAGATCTCGAAGTGGAAAGTCATGCTGGTGCGGCCGAGCTTGCCGACGCGGCAGCAGACGTCGAGCTGGTCGTCGTAGCGCGCGGAGCCCAGATACTCGACGGTGGCCTTGCGCAGGTACATGTCGTTGCCGTAGCGCTCGACGTAGCCCTCGGGGTAGGGCAGGCCGATCGCGCGCCAGTATTCCGCGACCGCCGTATCAATATAGGTGAGGTAGTGGCCGTTGAACACGATCTTCTGCATGTCCACTTCGGCCCAGCGCACCCGCAGGCGCGGGATGCACACGAAGTCCGCTTTTGGCATGCTAAAGTCTAGTGCAAAGGAGGAGCACCATGATCCGTTCGTTCATTGCCGGCCTGGCTGCGCTCGCGTTCGCCACCGGCGCGCAGGCGCAGACGATCAAGATCGCGATTCTCGGCCCGATGGCCTTCGTGCAGGGCGAGAACCACTGGGCCGGCGCCGAGATGGCGCGCGACGAGATCAACAAGGCTGGCGGCGTCAACGTCGGCGGCAAGCGCATGCAGATCGAGCTGGTGCGCGCCGACACCAACGAGATCGCATCGGTGCCCGACGCGACCAACGCCATCGAGCGCGTGATCACGCGCGACAAGGTCGACTTCCTGATCGGCGGCTTCCGCTCCGAGGCGGTGCTCGCCATGCAGGAAGTGGCGATGGACTACAAGAAGATCTTCCTCGGCGTGGGCGCCGCGCACTCCAAGCTGGGCCTCAACGTCGAGCAGAACTACGACCGCTACAAGTACTGGTTCCGCGTCGCGCCGACCAAGGACGTCGACCTGGCGCGCACGCTGTTCGCGGTGATGGGCTCGATCGGCCAGCAGATCCGCGCCGACCTGAAGACCGACACGCCCAAGGTGGCGATCCTCGCCGAGAAGGCGGTGTGGACCGAAGGCCTGATCGCCGCCGCGCAGAAGACCCTGCCGGGGCCGCTGAAGATGGAGGTGGTGGGCCTGTGGCAGCCGTCGGCGACCGCCACCGACGTCACCGCCGAGCTGTCGGCGATCGAGCGCTCCGGAGCGCACATCGTGTTCACCATGCTGTCCGGTCCGGTGGGCATCTCGGTCGGCCGGCAGATGGGCGAGCGCAACATGAAGGCGGTGGCCTGGGGCATCAACGTCGAGGGCCAGAAGGAGGAGTTCTGGCAGGCGGCGGCGGGCAAGGCGCAGTTCGTCTCCACGCTCGACACCTACTCCGAAGTCGAGATGACGCCGAAGACCATCCCGTTCGTGCAGGCCTTCAAGCAGCGCTACAAGAAGGCGCCGACCTACACCGCGGCGACCTACGACGCGATCATGCTGCTGAAGGCGGTGATCGAGCAGGAAGGCACCACCAACGCCGACAAGCTGGTGGCGGCGATCGAGAAGATCGAGCACGTCGGCACCGGCGCCACCGCGAGCTGGGACAAGCGCCACGACCTCAACTGGGCGGTCGGCAAGACCGCGGGCATCGCGGTGCAGTGGCAGGACGGCAAGAAGGTGCCGTTCTGGCCGCCGCAGGTGAAGGGCATGCAGCCTTTCAAGATGCCGGCGCGCTAGCGCGCCTTTGCTTCAAGACATACTAGTAACGGGGCTGGTCAACGGCGGGGTGTACGCCCTGCTGGCGATCGGCTTTTCGCTGATCTTCGGCGTCGCGCGCATCGTCAACATCGCGCACACCGCGTTCTACATGCTGGCGGCGTACTGCTTCTACACGCTGCTCACCAAGACCGGGCTCGGCTTCCTGCTGTCGGGGGTGATCTCGGTCGGCGCGGTGACGCTGTTTTCGGTGCTCTGCTACCGGCTGGTGATCGAGCCGGTGCGCGAGCACGAGGCGGCGGTGCTGATCGCCACCATCGCGCTCGCGCTGGTGTTCCAGGAGCTGATGCTGTTCACCTTCGGCGGCCACTTCCTCGGCATCCCCTCGACGCTCGAGGGCTCGCTGCGCTTCCTCGGCGTCAGCATCCCGTTCCAGCGCCTGCTGATCCTGGTGGTGGCCGCGGCGATGCTGGTGCTGGTCTGGTTCATCCTCTACCGCACGCGGCTCGGCCTCGCCATCCGCGCCACCGCGAACGACCTCGAGGTGGCGAACCTGATGGGCATGAACGTCAACCGCGTCGCCATGGCGACGGTGGCGATCTCGGTGTCGCTCGCCTCGGTTGCCGGCGTGGTGGTCGCGCCGGTGTTCGTGGTCGACCCCTTCATGTGGCTCGCGCCGCTCGTCACCATGCTCGCCATCGTCGTGCTCGGCGGCCTCGGCAGCCTGAAGGGCAGCCTGATCGGCGCGCTGATCATCGGCTATGTCGAGGCGATCACGGTGTTCGCCCTGCCGGCGGGCGCCTACCTGAAAGGCGCGGTGGCGCTGCTGATCATGGTGGTGGTGCTGCTGGCGCGCCCGGAGGGCCTGTTCGGCGTCGCTTTCGAGGAAGAGCGCTGATGTATCTGCTGCGCAAAGGATGGGCGGAGCTGCGCAACGAGGTTTTCGTGCTGCCTTCGCGCATGCTGGCGCTGCTCTGGGTCGTCGCGCTGCTCGCCCTGCCGCAGGTCTACGCCGACGCCTATGTCCTGCGCATCCTCACCATGACCTGCATCTTCGCCATCTTCGCCGCCAGCTGGGACCTGCTCGCCGGCTACACCGGACAGGTCAACTTCGGGCACGCGCTGTTCTTCGGCGCCGGCGCCTACACCTCGGGGCTGCTCTCGCTCAGGCTCGGCATCAGCCCGTGGGCGACGATCTTCGCCGGCGCGGCGGTGGCGATGGCGTTCGGCTTCCTGGTCGGCTACCTGTGCCTGCGGCTGCGCGGCTCCTATCTGTCGCTCGCCACGCTCGCCTTCCCGCTGATCGCGCTCGGCCTGCTGTTCGCGTTCCCCGACTTCTCGGGCGGCGAGCTCGGCATCTCGGGCCTGCGGCGGCTGATGGTCACGCCGACCGGGAACTACTATGTCGCCGCGATCTCGATGCTCGCCGTCGTGTTCGGCCTGTGGGCGCTCGCCGACTCCAAGTTCGGCATCGTGCTGCATGCGATCCGCGACGACGAGGTCGCGGCGCGCGCCTCCGGCATCAACACGCTGCGCTACAAGATGGTCGTGTTCGCGGTTTCGGGCGCCGCCGCCGGCTTCGCCGGCGCGCTGTTCGCGCACTACCTGCGCGTCGCCGGCCCCTCGACGCTCGAGGTGGCGCTCTCCTTCCAGGTGGTGATCTGGGGCATCTTCGGCGGCGTGGCGACCATCTACGGCCCGGTCGCCGCGGTGTTCATCCTCTATCCGCTCACCGAATGGCTCGGCAGCTTCAAGGCCTTCGGCGAGCTGCGCCTGCTGATCTTCGCCGTGATCGTGCTGCTGGTGCTGCTGTTCATGCCGCGCGGCCTGGCGCCGTGGGTGCGCGACAAGGCCGAGACCCAATGCCCGCGCTGCAAGCAGCGGAACATCTTCTACCGCGCGATCTGCCGCCTGTGCGGCGCGCCCCTCAAGGCCGGCGCATCACAATCCAAGATAGCCGGCGCGAAGGGTCTCGTCGGACATCAGTGAGGTGGCGGTGCCGGACGCGATGATGCGTCCCTGAGACAGCACGTAGTTGCGGTCGGCCATCTTGAACACCTGGCCGACTTCCTGCTCCACCAGCAGCACCGGCACGCCTTCCTCGTGGATCTTGCGGATCGCCGCGAACAGCTCCTCGCGGATCTTCGGCGCCAGGCCGAGCGAGGGCTCGTCGATCACCAGCAGCTTGGCCTCGAACATCAGCGCGCGCGCGGTCGCCAGCATCTGCTGCTCGCCGCCGGAGAGCGTGCCGGCGATCTGCTCCTTGCGCTCGCGCAGCCTGGGAAACAGCGCGAAGGCATGCTCCAGGCGCCGCTGCGTCTCCGCCGCGCTGCCGGACAGGAACGCGCCCGCCATCAGGTTCTCCAGCACGGTGAGCTCGCGGAACGGCCGCCGCCGCTCGGGACAATGCACCAGCCCGCGCATGCGGATCTCGTGCGCCGGCAGCGCGTCGACGCGCTGGCCGCGGAACCAGACTTCGCCCTCCAGCACGATGTCGCCGGCGGTGCCGCGCTTCATGCGCTCCTCGAAGCGCACCAGGCCCGAGATCGCGCGCAAAAGCGTCGACTTGCCCGCGCCGTTGGGGCCGACCAGGCCGACGAACTCGCCGTCCTCGACGGCGAGCGAGACGCCGTTGAGGATCTGCGCCTTGTCGTAGCGCACGCTGAGGTTCCTCACCTCAAGCAGCGGCATGCTCGCTCCCCAGGTAGGCCTCGATCACTTTCGGGTTCTTCACCACCTCCGCCGGCGGCCCGTCGGCGATCAGCTCGCCGTAGTCGATCACGATCACCCGGTCGACGATCGACATCAGCTCCTTCAGCTTGTGCTCGATCATCAGCACCGCCGGCCCCTCGGAATGCAGGCGGCCGAAGCGGCCGCCCTTGTGCAGGCGGCGGATCGACTTCGCCAGCAGCTCGGATTCCGCCGGGTTGAGCCCGCCGAGCGGCTCGTCGAGCAGCAGCAGCTCGGGCTCGGTGGCGATGGCGCGCGCCACCTCCAGGCGCTTGAGGTCGCCCTGCGACAGCGCCGAGGCCGGCTCGAGCGCCATGTCGGAGATGCCGACGA
>DASUZH010000211.1:0-2251 GCA_036376975.1 Burkholderiales bacterium
ACAAGGGCGGCGCCGGCACCTTCAAGGCGTCGGATGAAGTGTTCGCGCGCGATTTCAACCAGGCGCTGGTGCACCAGATCGTGGTCGCCTTCCAGGCCAACGCGCGCATCGGCTCGCGCGCGCAGAAGGACCGCGGCGCGGTCCGCCATTCGACCAAGAAGCCGTGGCGGCAGAAGGGCACCGGCCGGGCGCGCGCCGGCATGACCTCCAGCCCGCTGTGGCGCGGCGGCGGCAAGATCTTCCCCAATTCGCCGGACGAGAACTTCTCGCACAAGGTGAACCGCAAGATGTACCGCGCGGGCATCGCCTCGATCCTCTCGCAGCTGGCGCGCGAGGACCGCCTGCGCGTGGTGGAGAAGTTCAGCGTCGACCAGCCGAAGACCAAGCTGCTGGCGCAGAAGGTGAAGTCGATGGGCTTCGACGGCGTGCTGGTGATCACCGACGAGGTCGACGAGAACCTGCTGCTGTCGTCGCGCAACCTGCCGAACGTCGAGGTAGTGGCGGCGCGGCACGCCGACCCGGTCGCGCTGGTGCGCTACCCGAGCGTGCTGCTGACCAAGGCGGCGGTGGCCAAGCTGGAGGAGATCCTCAAGTGAGCGCTGGCAAGAAATACTCCGCCCCTAAGAAATACGCCGCCGACCGGCTGATGAACGTGGTGCTGGCGCCGGTGGTGTCCGAGAAGAGCACCTTCGTCGCCGACAAGAACCGGCAGTACGTGTTCCGCGTCGCCGACGACGCCACCAAGCCCGAGATCAAGGCCGCGGTCGAGCTGATGTTCAAGACCAAGGTCGACGGCGTGACGGTGTCGAACGTGAAGGGCAAGGAGCGACGCTTCGGCCGCACCATCGGCCGCAAGCGCAGCTGGAAGAAAGCCTATGTGCGCCTGGCCGCAGGCCAGGAAATCAACTTCGCGGCGACGGAGTAACGAGCTATGCCACTGATCAAAGTAAAGCCGACCTCCCCGGGCCGCCGCGCGCTGGTCAAGGTGGTCACGCCCAGCCTGCACAAGGGCGACCCGCACTGGCCGCTGGTCGAGCCGAAGCGCCGCGGCAGCGGCCGCAACAACCACGGCGTGGTCACCATGCGCCACCAGGGCGGCGGCCACAAGCACCACCTGCGCATCGTCGATTTCCGCCGCAACAAGGACGGCATCGCGGCCAAGGTCGAGCGGCTGGAATACGACCCGAACCGCAGCGCGCACCTCGCGCTGCTGCTGTACGCCGACGGCGAGCGCCGCTACGTGATCGCGCCGAAGGGCGTCGAGGCGGGCGCGCAGCTGATGTCCGGGTCCGAGGCGCCGATCAAGCCGGGCAACGCGCTGCCGCTGCGCAACATCCCGATCGGCACCATCGTGCACTGCGTCGAGATGCTGCCGGGCAAGGGCGCGCAGCTCGCGCGCTCCGCCGGCGCCGGCGTGCAGGTGCTGGCGCGCGAAGGCTCGTACGCCCAGCTGCGCCTGCGCTCGGGCGAGATCCGCAAGGTGCACGTCGACTGCCGCGCCACCATCGGCGAGACCGGCAACTCCGAGCACAACCTCGAGTCGATCGGCAAGGCCGGCCGGGTGCGCTGGCGCGGCGTGCGGCCGACCGTGCGCGGCGTGGCGATGAACCCGATCGACCACCCGCACGGCGGCGGCGAAGGCCGCACTGCCGCGGCGCAGCCGCCGGTGTCGCCGTGGGGCGTGCAAAGCAAGGGATTCAAGACCCGTCGCAACAAGCGGACGCAAGTGATGATCGTTCGCGACCGCCGCGTGAAATAAGGAACGCCATGGCACGCTCAATCAAGAAGGGCCCGTTCGTCGACCTGCACCTGATGGCCAAGGTGCAGAAGGCGAGGGACGGCAACGACAAGCGCCCGATCAAGACCTGGTCGCGCCGCTCGACCATCGTGCCGGAGTTCGTCGGCCTGACGGTCGCGGTGCACAACGGCAAGCAGCACATCCCGGTCTACGTCACCGAGAACATGGTCGGGCACAAGCTCGGCGAGTTCGCGCTGACGCGCATCTTCAAGAGCCACTCGGCGGCGGGCAAGCGCACCGAGGAGGCGGTCGGCGGCGAGCGCCGCGGCCCTCCGGGCGGCGCGCCCGGCGCGGCGGCTCCGGCTGCCGCGGCACCTGCCGCCGCTGCCCCGGCGGCCGCATCGACAGGCGACAAGAGGTCGTCGCCGACGGCGGGCGCAGGCGCTTCCGCAGCAGCTCCGGCCGCAGCGCCGGCGAAGGCGTGAGGGCGGCATGAATACCACTGCGAAGCTG
>DASUZH010000212.1:0-3487 GCA_036376975.1 Burkholderiales bacterium
GAGCACATCTTCAAGGCCTGCCTGATCCCGCACCTCAACCCGGCGAACGTGCAGGACTACCTCGACCTCGGCCTGCACGGCTTCGCGATGAGCCGCTACTCGGGATGCTGGATCGCGTTCAAGTGCGTGACCGACGTGGTCGAATCCGGCTCGTCGGTGCTGATCGACGCCGGAAGGATCAAGCCCCGCATTCCCGAGGATTTCGCGCTGCCGCCGGGCGGGCTGAACATCCGCTGGCCCGACGCCATCCTCGAGCAGGAAGCGCGCATCCTCGACTACAAGGTCTACGCCGCCCTCGCCTACTGCCGCGCCAACGGCCTCGACAAGATCGTGTGGGATTCGCCGAAGGCGCGCTTCGGCATCGTCACCGCGGGCAAGTCCTACGGCGACGTGATGGAAGCGCTCTCCTCCCTGGGTATCACCGAGGCAGTCGCGAGGGATATCGGCCTTCGCGTCTACAAGGTCGCCATGACCTGGCCGCTCGAGCCGACCGGCGCGCGCAAGTTCGCCGAGGGGCTGGAGGAGATCCTAGTCGTCGAGGAAAAGCGCCAGCTGCTCGAGTACCAGATCAAGGAAGAGCTCTACAACTGGAAGGAAGGCGTGCGCGCGCCGCGCGTGGTCGGCAAGTTCGACGACAGCGGCGAGTGGAGCCGCAGCGGCGGCCAGCCCGCCGGCACCTGGCTGCTGCCTGCGCACTACGAGCACTCGCCTGCGATGGTGGCGAAGGCGATTGCCCAACGCCTCTTGAAACTGAACATGGTTTCCAGCCTGGGAAGCCAATTCAAGGAGCGCCTGGCGTTCCTCGACTTCAAGGAGAAGGTGCTGGCGAAGCCGCGCGTCACCGCCGTCCGCCAGCCCTACTTCTGCTCGGGCTGCCCGCACAACACCTCGACCCGCGTGCCGGAAGGCAGCCGCGCCACCGCCGGCATCGGCTGCCACTTCATGGCGGTGTGGATGGACCGCAAGACCTCCACCTTCACGCACATGGGCGCCGAGGGCGCGCCGTGGATCGGCCAGGCGCCGTTCACCAAGGAAAAGCACATCTTCGCCAACCTCGGCGACGGCACCTACTTCCACTCCGGCCTGCTCGCGATCCGCGCCGCGGTCGCCGCCAAGGTCAGCATGACCTACAAGATCCTCTACAACGACGCGGTGGCGATGACCGGCGGCCAGCGCCACGACGGCCCGCTCGACCCGGCGATGATCTCGCGCCAGATCGCCGCCGAAGGCGTGAATCCGATCGTCATCGTCACGGACGAGCCCGACAAGTACCCGCACGGCACCAACTGGGCGCCTGGGGTCACCGTCCGGCACCGCGATGAGCTGGATGCGGTTCAAAGAGAACTGAGGGAAGTTCAAGGTGTATCGGCGCTGATCTACGACCAGACCTGCGCCTCCGAGAAGCGCCGCCGCCGCAAGAAGAACGAGTTTCCCGACCCGGCCAAGCGCGTCGTCATCAACGAGATGGTGTGCGAGGGCTGCGGCGACTGCAGCGTGAAGTCGAACTGCCTGTCGGTCGAGCCGCTGGAGACCGAGTTCGGTCGCAAGCGCAAGATCAACCAGTCCTCCTGCAACAAGGACTACTCCTGCCTGAAGGGCTTCTGCCCGAGCTTCGTCACGGTGGAAGGCGGCCGCCTGAAGAAAGGCAAGGCCACCGCGGTCTCCACCGAAGAGAACTTCTCGCTGCCGGATCCGAAAGAGATCTCCCTCGACGCGCCCTACGGCATCCTCGTCACCGGCATCGGCGGCACCGGCGTCATCACCATCGGCCAGATCATCGGCATGGCGGCGCACCTCGAGGGCAAGGGCGTCACCGTGCTCGACATGTCCGGCCTGGCGCAGAAATACGGCGCGGTGATGTCGCACGTTCAGCTCGCCGCCAGCCCCGACAAGCTGAACGCGACGCGCATCGACACCGGCGGCGCCAGCCTGGTGGTCGGCTGCGACCTGGTGGTCACGGCGAGCACCGAGGCGATAGCCAAAATGGCCAGCACGCACACCCGCGCGGTGGTGAACGCGAGCGTCACGCCGACGGCCGAGTTCGTGAAGAACCCGAACTGGAAGCTGCCGGGCTCCGACCTGCAGGGCGACATCCGCGACGCCGCGCAGCAGGCCGACTTCGTCGCCGCCTCCGAGCTCGCCACCGGGCTGATGGGCGACGCCATCGCCACCAACATGTTCATGCTCGGCTACGCCTGGCAGAAGGGCTGGGTGCCGGTGTCGCGCGAGTCGCTCGAGCGCGCCATCGAGCTGAACGGCGTGGCGGTCGAGTTCAACCAGAAGAGCTTCCTCTGGGGCCGCCGCGCGGCGGTCGACGCCGCGCGCGTCGAGCGCATCGCCAGGCCCGCCGAGGTGATTCCGATCGACCAGCACTTCTCGCGCAACCTGGACGAGCTGGTCGAGCGGCGCGAGAAGTTCCTCACCGGCTACCAGAACGAGGGATATGCGCGGAAATACCGCGCGCTGGTCGAGCTGGTGCGCGGCGTGGAAAAAGAGAAGGCCGGCGGCGCCTCGAAGCTGGCCGAGGCCGTGGCGCGCTACTACGCCAAGCTGCTCGCCTACAAGGACGAGTACGAAGTCGCGCGCCTGCACAGCGACGGCGAGCTGCGCAAGAAGATCGAGGGCATGTTCGAGGGCGACTACAAGGTCGTGTACCACCTCGCGCCGCCGCTGCTGGCGAAGGTCGACCCGCTCACCGGCGAGCCGAAGAAGATCCGCTTCGGATCGTGGATGGGCGGTGCCTTCAAGATCCTTGCGGCCCTGCGGCCCCTCAGGGGCACCGTCCTCGACCTCTTTGGGTACACCGAAGAGCGGAGGATGGAGCGCGCCCTGATCCGCGAGTACGAGGACACCATCGCGCGGCTGCTGGTCGACCTGACGCCGCAGAACCACGCCGTCGCGCTCGAGATCGCCTCGCTACCCGAGGAGATCCGAGGCTACGGCCACATCAAGGCGAAGAGCGTCGACGCCGCGCGCAAGAAGCGCGAGCAGTTGCTTTCAGGGTTCGCGGAACAGAAGAAGCAAAAGGCAGCAGCCTAAGAAATAGGGACAGACCCTATTTTTCGCCCTGCGGAATATGGGGTCTGTCCCCATTTTTCGCAGGCCGGCCGCGACCTCGGGCCTCGGTTCCCAACTCGCGCCCGATCCGCAGGGCACCGCGGATTTCGTTCAGTACCTCGGTCTCCAATGGGGTCTCAAAAAGCGCCCTGTACGTCTTCTGCCTGCTTAGAGGGCTCGATTCCAACCCCTCGTAGACAGGATGGGGGACCAGCAGTGAGTCGGGTACCCCCTCCGCATTGTGCAAGTGGCTCGACCATCGATATTCCCGCGGATGGTTGGAGAGACCACCTCTAACCGGATTCAGCTCGATATAGCGGTAGCAGGCCAGCACGTACTCCGCGCTCATCGCCACGGAAGATCGGAAACGTCCTTCCCATAGCGTGCCCGTACGCCCATGGACTCGATTCACATACTGGACATAGTGCTG
>DASUZH010000213.1:0-3159 GCA_036376975.1 Burkholderiales bacterium
CTGTACGAGCTGTTCGAGTCCGAGGGCGTGACCATGAGCGCCGGCGTGCCGACCGTGTGGCTTGGCCTGCTCGACTACCTGAAGAAGAACAACCTGCGCTTCTCGACCCTGAAGAGCACGGTAATCGGCGGCTCGGCCTGCCCGCCGGCGATGATCCGCGAGTTCCAGGACGTCTACGGCGTGCAGGTGCTGCACGCCTGGGGCATGACCGAGATGAGCCCGCTCGGCACCGCCGGCACGCTGAAGGCGAAGCAGGAGAAGCTGCCCAAGGCGGAGCGCGACGCGCTGCAGGGCAAGCAGGGCCGCGCCATCTTCGGCGTCGACATGCGCATCGTCGACGAGAACGGCAACGAGCTGCCGTGGGACGGCAAGGCCTTCGGCGACCTGCAGGTGCGCGGCCCCTGGGTGATCAAGAGCTACTTCAAGGGGGAGGGCGGCGACCCCCTGAAGGATGGCTGGTTCCCCACCGGGGATGTGTGCACGATCGACCCCGAGGGCTACATCCAGATCACCGACCGCTCGAAGGACGTGATCAAGTCGGGCGGCGAGTGGATCAGCTCGATCGACCTGGAGAACATCGCGGTGGCGCACCCGGCGATCGCCGAGGCCGCGGTGATCGGCATCAAGCACCCGAAGTGGGACGAGCGGCCGATCGTGGTGGCGGTGAAGAAGCCCGGCCAGGAGGTGTCGAAGGAGGACCTGCTTCGCTTCTACGAAGGCAAGATCGCCAAATGGTGGATGCCCGACGACGTGCTGTTCGTCCCGGAGCTGCCGCATACCGCGACCGGCAAGCTGTCCAAGCTCACTCTGCGCCAGCAACTGAAGGACTTCCGCCTTGATCAGAAGTGAAACCGCGGATCGCGTGGCGCGCATCCGCCTCGACCGCCTCGACAAGAAGAACGCGCTCAACGCCGAGATGTATGCGCAGCTCGGCGCCGCGCTCGCCGCGGCGGACCGCGACGCGCAGGTGCGCGCGGTGCTGCTGCACGGCGCGGCCGACTGCTTCTGCTCGGGCAACGACGTGGGCGACTTCCTCAAGCGGCCGGCCGGCGCGTCCCCCGCGCAAGCGCTGTTCGACGCCCTGCCCAACATGAAGAAGCCGGTGGTCGCCGCGGTCGGCGGCCCGGCGATCGGCATCGGCTCGACCATGCTGCTGCACTGCGACCTGGTCTACGCCGCGCCCAACGCGCGCTTCCAGCTTCCCTTCGTGCCGCTCGGCCTGGTGCCGGAGTTCGGCTCCAGCTACATGCTGCCGCTGCTCGCCGGCTACCAGCGCGCCGCCGAGCTGCTGCTCCTCGGCCAGCCGTTCACCGCGCAGAAGGCCTACGAAGCCGGCATCGTCACGGAAGTCGTTCCGCAGGATCAGTTGATCGATCATGCAATGAAGATCGCGGCGGCGCTGGCGGCGCTTCCGCCCGAGTCGATTCGCCTTACGAAGCGCCTGATGAAGTCGCGCCACGGCGCCACGCTTGGCGCGACGATCGAAGAAGAGATGCGCGTCTTCGCCGAGCGGTTGACCTCGCAGGAAGCGAAAGAGGCGCTGAGCGCGTTCCTCGAGAAGCGCAAGCCTGACTTCTCGCGTTTCTAGGTTCCTGGCAGCAGCGCTGGTGGCGGTCGACGTCGGCCACTACCATGCCGAGCCCGGTGTCATCTCAGCCAGCGGCATCCCGGAGTTCGAGTTCAACCTGAAGCTGGCTTCGCAAACCAGACAGGAACTTGAAAACCTGGGGTTGAGAGTCCGCATGGTCGGCGAGAAGGGCGACCTGGTCTTCCTCAACCACCGCACGCGCGCCGCCGCCGGCGCCGACCTGTTCGTCTCCATCCACCACGACTCGATGCGCGAGCGGGTCCTGGCGACGAAGCGCGACGAGCTCGCCGGGTTCTCGCTGTTCGTCTCGCGGAACAATCCGCACGCCCGCAAGAGCCTGGCCTGCGCCAGCGCGATCGGCGCCGAGCTGCGCGGCGCCGGTTTCACGCCCTCCCGCTACCATGCCGACCCCGTCATCGGCGAGAATCGGCCCTTCGCGGACGAGGCGAACGGCGTGCACTTCTACGACAACCTGGCGGTGGGCAAGACCGCGGCGATGCCCTCGGTGCTGGTCGAGGCCGGCGTGATAGTCAATCGCCAGGAGGAGAAGCGCATGCTGGATCCGCAGGTGCGCGCGCGCATCGCGCGCGCGATCGCGCAGGGAGTGTCGGCATGCCTTCGATAAGGGAGCTCGAGCGCCGCGTCGGCGAGGAAGTCGGCGTCTCGCCGTGGCTCGAGGTCACGCAGGAGCGCATCGACACCTTCGCCAGGGCGATCGACGATTTCCAGTGGATCCACGTCGATCCCGCGCGCGCCAAGCGCTCGCAGTGGGGCGGCACCATCGCGCACGGCTTCCTTTCGCTGTCCCTGCTCTCGCACCTGTCGGAGCAGACCTTCCAGTACTCGGACCGCAAGATGGGCGTGAACTACGGGCTGAACCGCGTGCGCTTCACCTCGCCGGTGCCGGCCGGCGCCCGCGTGCGCGCCCGCTTCACGCTGGCGAAGTACGAGCCGATCGAAGGCAACGGCGTGCAGGTGACCTGGAACACCGTGGTCGAGATCGAAGGCAAGGACAAGCCCGCGCTGGTCGCGGAATGGATCGGGAGGCACTATTACTAAGCGATGGAAGCAGAAGCCGCCGGGCTCCAACTGGGGCGAATTCGGCGACGACGATCAGCGCGGCCGCATGAACTACGTGACGCGCGAAAAGGTGCTGCAGGGCATCGCCGAGGTGAAGGAGGGGCGCACCTTCTGCCTGTCGCTGCCGCTCGACTACCCCGGCGGCAGCGTGCTCAATCCGCGCCGCAAGCCGCCGCGCATCGCGCCGACCCTGCGCGACAGCGGCAAGAACGCCGGCGCGCAGAACTTCTGCTACGCGCTCGCTGCCGACAACCCCGACCTGACCGACGTGGTGTGCGACGACGTGGTGCTGCTGACGCTGCAGTACTCGACGCAATGGGACTCGTTCGCGCACATCGGCAGCCGCTTCGACGCCGACGGCGACGGCAAGGCCGAGATCGTGTTCTACAACGGGTTTCGCGCCGGCGAGCACATTGTTCCTTCTTCTCAATCCACTTCTTCCGAGCCCTGGGCGAAGTACGAGGGTAGCGAAGCCAAGGCGCTCGGCATCG
>DASUZH010000214.1:0-10285 GCA_036376975.1 Burkholderiales bacterium
CGCGCGGCACCGGGCTCAGGCTGACCAGGTCATCGCTCCACAGCGGCCTCGCTTGCGCGGCCAGCGTCACGGCGACCAGCGCGGCGCCGGCCAGCAGCGGATAGCGCAATGCGGGCGCGCGCCGCACGGCCGCCATCGCCCACGGGCCGATCGCCGCGACGACGGGCGAAGGGCGCATCGACGGCAGCAGCGACGGCAGCACCCAGCGCGTGACGCCGACGGCGACCAGCAGCCCGACGATGGAGAACAGGCCGAGCTGCGCCAGCCCGGTGAAACCGGAAAACAGCATCGCGCTGAAGCCGCAGATGGAAGTCAGCACGCCGAGGCGCAGCGTCGGCCAGATGCGGTCGAGCGCCCGGTGCGGGTCGCTGGCGGCGGCGCTTTGCGTGAACAGGAAGATCGCGTAGTCGACGCCCTCGCCGATCAGGGTGACGCCAAACGCGAGCGTGATGCCGTGCACCGCGCCGAAGCCGAGGCTCACCGCCGCGATGCCGGCCACTGCGCCGCTGGCGATCGGCAGCAGGCCGAGGACCAGCAGCCGCGGCGAGCGGTAGACCGCCAGCAGGATCGCCGCGATCAGCGCGGTGGCGATCAGCGAAAGCCGCGCCGCCTCGCCGCGCACGGTGGCGCGCGTGATGACCGCGAATACGCCCGGTCCGGAGAGCAGCAGCTTCGCCTCGCCCGCGCCGGCCTGCGTGAAGGCGCCGCGGATCTGGGACAGCGCGCGCTCCTGCGCGTCGATGTCGTAGCCCGGCGCCCGGGTCTGCGCGAGCAGCAGCGCGCGCCGGCCGTCGCGCGAGAACCAGACGCCGTCGCGGGCGGCGGGCTGCGCCTGGCTGTCGAAGCGCTCGAGGATCTGCAGCAGCTCGCCGCTGGGGTCCGCCGGCACGACCCGCCGCACCAGCGCGCCGGCGGGCGAGCCGAGCAGCCGCAGGTTCTCCTCGAGCCGCTCGCGCAGCCCGGCCGCCGAGAAGCGCTCGGGCGTGACGGCGGGGCTGAGCAGATAGCGATGCCGCCAGAGGAACTCGCGGTCCGCCGCGAAGCCGGCGCCGTCGCCGTTGTCGACCGAGACGAAACCGTCCTGCCGGCGCAGCTCCGCCGCCATCTTGCGGCTCGCCTGCGCCAGCGCCTCCGGCGCGGCGCCCTCGATGCCGACCAGCACGAGGCGCGACACCACGCCTTCGCGCAGCTGCTCGACCAGCACCTGCTGCTCGGCGGTCGGCGAGCGCGGCAGGAAGGCGGACAGGTCGGCGGTGAAGGTGGTGCGGCCGACGACCGCTGCGCTTGCCGCGACCAGCAGCAGCCAGGCGGCGATCGACCAGCGCCGCCCGGCGCTCACCGGGCGTCCCGCGCGATGCTCATCACCGAGCGGTCGCCGCCGGGCTCGAGGAACTCGATCGAGCCGATCCAGTCGCGGCTGCCGCCGATGCGGATCTCGCTCACCACCTCGAGCATCTTCGGATCGATCGGCTTCAGCACCAGGCGCCACTTGCGCTCGTCGCCTTCCAGCGCGACCTCGTAGAGCTGCCTCAGCAGCGCGAGGTCGCCGGCGAGCGTCGAGCGGATGCTTTCGACGAACACCCCGATCACCGGGTGGTCGTCGAGCCGCAGGCTGCGGCGCCGCTTCGGCTCCGCGCTCTCCAGCGTCAGCTGGCGGCGATCCAGGACCATGCTCTCGGCGCGCGGCGCGAGGGTGTGCTTCTCGAGGCGATCGGGCGCGACGTAGAGCAGCGTGCCCGAGGACTCGAGCGGCGCGGTGAGGATGCCGAGGTACTTGCGCTCGACGAACGTGCCGCGGGCGGACTTGACCTTGCCGAGGTCCTGCATCAGCTGCTCGAGGCCCCAGGCGGCGGCCTCGGGGGCGGCCAGCAGGAGCGTCAGCGACAGCAGCATCCGCGCGCAGCGCGCGGCGCGGCTATCGCCAGAAATCATAGAAGTTGAACCAGTTGTAGGGGGCAAGGCGGCAGTAGTGCTCCAGCCGCCCGGCGTAACGCCGCGCCAGCCGGTCGACCGCGGCGGCGCGCGCGCCGTCGCGCAGCTCGCCGGGCTCGGCGAAGCGCTCGACGTGGATGTCGTAGCGGTTGCCGCCGCGGTACACGCCGAACAGCAGCGCCATCGGCCGGTTCAGCATGATGGCGATGCGGAACGGCCCGGTCGGGAAGCGCGCCGGCTCGCCGAAGAACGGGCAGCGGATCGTGTCGGCGTCGTTCAGCGTGCGGTCGGCCAGCATGCCCACCACCTCGCCGCGCGCCAGCGCGGCCTCGACCTTCAGCATCGCGTCGAGCCGGCCGAGGGGGATGATTTCCATGTCCAGGCCCGGGTTGATGGCGCGCAGCACGGCGCCGACCTTCCGCGCGTTGTCCTCGTACATCAGCATGCTGACCTTGTAGCCGCGCGTCCTGCCCTCGCAGCGGGTGATCTCGAAGCTGCCGAGGTGCGCGCCGAGCAGCACGCAGCCGTTTCCTCCCGCCATCATCTCCTCGACGATCTCCACGCCGTGCACGCGCACGTCGAAGCGGGAGAACTGCCCGTTGAGGAGGAAGGTGCGGTCGAGGAGGACCGACGCGAAGCTGTGGTAGTGGCGGAACGCATCCGCCAGGCCGGGTTTCCGTCCGAGCACTTTTCCGAGGTACTGGCGCGACGCGGCGCGCGCCTGCGGCGAGAAAACCAGGTAGTAGAGCGTGATCGGATAGAGCAGCAGCCGCGCGGCGGGCCGGCCGAGCGCCATCGCCACCCAGACGATGAGCCGCAGAGCGAGCAGGTTGCTGCGCTCGGGCCGCTCGACCCAGTCCGGCTGCGCGTGGTCTACGGGGCCGTCGGCAGGGCGGGGCATGACATCTGGCCGATCAACACGGATTTGCCTTCGACGCTGCAGCTGAACCTGATTTCGCTGCGTCCGCTGCGCGAGACCTCGATCACCACGCGGTCGCCCGGTCGCGCCGGGTGCGGGAACTTGGCCGAGGTGACCACCAGCGGCGCGTCCAGGCCGGGGGCGATCGCCAGCACGGTTTCGCTCAGCAGCACCGCGCCGGGAATGATCGGGTTGCCGGCGAAGTGGCCGCGCGACGCCGGGTGATCGGGCTGCAGCACGCGCTCGAGCCTCACAGCCGGGCCGCGATGCGGTTGAGCGACTCGCGCGGCAGCTTGCCGAGCGCGTTGCGCGGCAGGGAATCGACGAGGCACAGGGGACGCGGCAGGAAGGCGGCGTCGATGCGCTGGCGCAGCGCGCCCATCAGGGACTCGACGGTGTGCCCGGGCGCCACCACGAACGCCGCCAGGCGCACGACCGCGTCGCCTTCCTCCTCCGGCAGAACGAATACGCCGTCGAGCACGCCTTCGATCGAATTCAGGTGGTAGTTGAGGTGCGCGAGCGAGGTGCGCTTGCCCGCGATGTTCACCAGGTCGGCGGTGCGCCCGTGCAGCAGGAACTTCGAGCGGCCGCGCAGCTCGATCACGTCGGCCAGCAGCACTTCGCCGGGCACATGCCCGCCCTTGACCCAGGTGCCCTTGCGGTCGGTGCGGAGAGTGACGCCCGCCAGCGCGCGCCATTCGTTGCTCTCGACGGTGCGCCGGGTGGCGACCTGCCCGGCCTCGGTGCAGCCGTAGATCTCGTGCAGCGGAGCGGCGAAGCGCGCTTCGGCCTGCGCCGCGAGCTGCGGCGAGAGCGGCGCGGTGGCGCAGAGCAGGAAATCGAGCTCGGGCAGCTCGTCGGCTTCCGCCAGCAGCACCCGCAGGTGCGTCGGCGTGGTCACCAGGCAGCGCGGGCGCGGCAGCGCGCGCAGCTCGGCGCGGATGTCCGCCGGGAAGAAGGGCCGCCCGGCGTGCAGCGCGAGGCCGCCCTGCATGGCCATCAGCACGCTGGACTCCAGGCCGTAGGAATGCTGCGGCGGAACCGTGCCGAGCACCGCCATGCCGGGGCGCGAGCGCAGGTCGAGGCGGTCGATCTCCGCCGCGGCGCTGCGCACCATGGTGCTCCAGGTGCGCGGAAAAGGCTTGTTCTCGCCGGTCGAGCCGGAGGTGAAGAGGATCGCGGCCACCTGCCGCGCCGGAATCGCCGGCACCTGCGGGCTTGCCGGCGTGCGTCCGGCGAGCTGCGGGAAGGCGAAGCTCTCGAGCTCGGCGGGAGCGCCCTCGGAGTCGCTCAGGCAATACAGGTCGGGGTACTGCGCGGCGAGCCGCGCGATCAGGTCGGGCGTCTCGTTCGGCGGCAGCAGGTTCACCTGGCGCCGCAGCAGCGAGGCCGCGAAGCCGACGGCGAACCGGTAGCGATCCGCGCAGCGATTCAGCACGTACCCGCGCTGCGGCAGCGCCGCGGCGAGCTGGTGCACGTGGCGGAGGAACTCCTCGATCGCGACGGCCCGCCCGTCGCAATAGGCGAATGTCGCGCCGGCAGCGTAGCCCCGGACCAGGGGGAGGGCGGCCATGGCTAGCCGGCCTTCCTCGCCAGCGCGGCTTCGAACTCGGCCAGCGCCTGGCGCGGCAGCTTGCCGGTCTGGTTGCGCGGCAGGCGGTCGACGAAGTGGAGCGGGCGGGGCAGGAACGCGCCGTCGATGCGCTGGCGCAGCGCCGCCATCAGGGCTTCGCGCGACAACCCCGGCGCCACGACGTAGGCCGCCAGCCGGGTCACCGCCTCGCCCTCCTGCTCGGGTACGACGAAAACGCCATCTTGCACGCCCTCGATCGAGTTCAGATGATAGTTGAGGTGCGCGAGGGAGGTCCGCTTGCCGGCGATGTTGACCAGGTCGGCGGTGCGGCCGTGCAGCAGGAAGCGCCCGCCGCCGCGCAGCTCGATGACGTCGGCCAGGGCCACCTCGGTCTCGACGTGGCCGCCCTTCACCCAGGTCGCCTGCTTGTCGGTGCGCAGCGCGACGCCGCGCATCGCGCGCCACTCGGCGCCGGCGGTGGTGCGGCGGCTGGCGATGCCGCCCGATTCGGTGCAGCCGTAGATCTCGTGCAGCGGGGCGCCGAAGCGGGCCTCCGCCTGCTCAGCCAGCTCGCGCGAAAGCGGCGAGGTCGCGCACAGCAGGAAGTCGGCGGCCGGAAGGTCTTCCGGTTCCGCGAGCAGCACCCGCAGGTGCGCGGGGGCGATCACCAGGGCGCGCGGCCGCGGCAGCGCGGCCAGCTCGGCGCGGATGTCGGCGGGATAGAACGGCCGCCGGGCGGACAGCGCGAGGCCGCCCTGCATCACCGCCAGAACGGTGGCCTCGAGGCCGAACACGTGCTGCGGCGGCACGGTGCCGAGCAGCGCCATTCCCGGCCGCTCGCCGAGGCGCAGGATCTCGATTTCGGCCAGCGCGACGCCGGCGAGGCTCGCCCAGGTCTTCGGGTGCGGCACCGGCTGCCCGGTCGAGCCCGAGGTGAAGACGATCGCCGCCGGCTGCTCGGCGGGCAGCTCCGGCACGCGCGCCGCCCCCGCGGCGGTCGCGCCGAGCCTCTCCGGGAAGGACATCGAGCGCAGCGAGGAGGGGACCTGCGCGCGATCGTGCAGGCAGTACGCGTCGGGATAGTGCGCCTCGAGGCGCGCGAGCACGTCGGGCGTCTCGTTCGGCGGCAGCAGGCTGACCTGCTTTCGCAGCAGCGCCGCCGCGAAGGCGACAGCAAAGCGGTAGCGGTCGGTGCACAGGTTGAGGACGTGGCGCGCCTCGGGCAGCGCGCGGGCGAGCTGCGCCACGTCGCTCAGGAAGCCCTCGATCGGCACGGCGCGGCCGTCGCGGTAGGCGAAGGCGGCGCCGGGGGCGAAGCCGCGAACCAGGGGTAGCGCCGCGGCCATGTCTCAGCGCGCCTGGTTGCCTTCGGGCGTGGAGCTGACCTCGGCAAAGGCGCGCAGGATGCGCGCGATCGAAGGGCGCGGGTAGTCGGGGAAGCGGACCGCGCGGTACAGGTGGTCGCCGACGAACATCAGGACCAGCAGCGGAAGGTTGAGCACGTTGACGAACAGCGACCAGGCCTCGAACGGCGCGAACGCCAGCAGCAGCGCGGAGAGCAGCACCTGGGAGGCGAAGAATACGCACCAGGCGATGGTCACGCGGCGCGTGAACGCCGCGATCTCGGGCGGCAGCGTGCCGTGGACGCTGCGCGCGAGGCGGGTGATGAGCGCTTCACGGCCGCCGAGCAGGGTGCGGCCGAAGAACCAGAGCAGGGCGAGGAAGGCCGCGGCGTGGGTGATGCCGGAGACGGCGGCCGCGCCGAGCGAGTCGCGCAGGACGAAATGCGCGAGCAGCTGGTAGCCGACGAACAGGACGACGATCAGCGCCTTCCACGGACGGCGGGAGGCGCTCGCCATCTACTTGCCTTGCAGCTTCCGGATGTGCTCGTTCAGGCTGCGCAGCGAACTGAAGATCCTGACGTTGTTCTCGTCGTCGGACCGCAGGCGGATGCCGTAGGTCTTCGAGATCGCCAGCGCGATCTCGAGGATGTCGATCGAATCCAGGCCGAGGCCCTCGCCGAACAGCGGGGCGTGCGGCGCAATCTCGTCGACCGGCACCTCCAGGTTCAGGGTGCCGACGATCAGCTCGGCGAGCTCGCGCTCCTGCGCGCTGAGGGGTACTGCGACGGGATTGGCCGCGGTCATGCGATCTAGATCAGGTTGAACTGCGCGCGGATCCGGTTATCCAGGTTCTGCACCCAGCTGTTGTAGTTCTTGTGGATCATGCCGTCCTTGGCGTTCAGGTCCACGCTGTCGCGGTAGGTGATGTTGTACTGCTTGGTGTCGTAGTCGATATCCACCACCGCCTGGTGGGTGCGCAGCGCGAGGCGCCCGGTCATCTTGCCCGGCTTCTCGTTCGACATCTGCCAGCCGAGCGAGGTGCCGGCCTGCAGGATCGCGCTCTGGACCTGCTGCATCGTGGGCGCCTTTCCGCTGGCGGTAGTGATCGGCGAGCCCTTCACGTTGTAGATCGGCGCCGCCGAGCAGGCCGCCAGGAGCCCCGCGAAAAACACCAGCAGCCACTTGAACTTGGTCATCTTTTGTCCCCTTGAGTAGTTTCCGCCGCCCCTCCCTGGAGCCAGCGTCCCAACGCGATTATAGGAGTCCCGGTTTTGCGCGGCCAGAGTGCAATTTCTTCAGCGCGTTATGTGATATGTTGGCAGAAGCAACATAATTCTAAAAGGTGATGTAGACAATGTCAACATATCACCATGGCGACCTGCGGGCGGCATTGCTCCAGGCAGCGGGGGAGATCCTGGAGAAGGAAGGGCTTGCTGCGCTCTCCCTGCGGGAAGCGGCGCGCCGGGCGGGCGTATCTCACAACGCCCCCTACCGCCATTTCGCCGACCGCGACAGCCTGCTCGCCGCGCTCGCAGCAGAGGGCTTCGCGCTCCTCAACGATGAAATCCGGCGGCGCCCGGACGGCGACATGGGCGTGGGATACGTGGAGTTCGCGCTGCGCCACCCGCAGCGCTTTCACCTGATGTTCGGCGGACAAGTGCGCTTTGGCGACTACGCGGAGCTGCGCGCGGCGGGCGAGCAGAGCTACGGCAAGCTCCTGACGGCGTTCGACAGCCTCGGCAGCGACGCGCCGTTCGCGGCGGCGGCCGCCTGGTCGCTGGTGCACGGGCTGGCGCACCTGATCCTCGATGGGCACTTCGCGCAGGCGCTGCAGGAAAGCGGCGGCGCCGCGGCGTTCGCGAAGAAGGTGCTCGGCTCGATCCGCGCCGCGCGCGCCGCTCAGCGCTCCGCGTAGGCGGCGAACGCCGCGGCGCAACCCGCGCGCTCGGCCTGGCAGCGCAGCAGGCGGAACGCGGGCGCGGCGAGGCGCAGCCGCGTCGATTCCTCCCGCCACAGCTCGAGCGCCTTCTGCGGCTCGCGCGCGGCGAGGCGTCCGGTCATCGCCGCCAGCACCAGGTACTCGCGCGCTTCGGCGCCGAGCCCGGCCTGCGTGGCGAGGATGCGCTCGGCGAGCGCCGCCATGCGCGGCGCGTCGCGCAGCGCGACGGCGCGCGCCAGCGCCACCCATTCGCGCTGCGATTCGCGCAGCGTGGGGTAGCAGGGGGCGGCCTGGATGCGCGCCCAGACCGCGCCGGCGTCGTCGGGCGCGAGGTGCGGATTGAGCAGCTTCGCCACCCGCAGCATGGCGTGCAGCCACGAGTCGAACTCGCGCGGCTCGCGGCATTCGATCAGCCGCAGCTTCATCAGGTCGAGGTCCTTCTGCAGCTGCGTCGGGATGGACTCGGGCACCGGGCGGCGCGGCCCGAGCAGGTAGTCGCGCGCGTACCAGGCGAGGCGCGCGTTCTCCACCCGCTCGAAGGCGTGCGCGCCCTGGAACAGCGGATTTACCGGGCGGCGGCTGCGCGCCGGCTCGAGCATCTCCAGCAGCGGCACGTCGGCGTTGAGCAGCGCGACCAGGTCGGTGGCGCTGCGCTCGGTGAAGCGGTGGCGCGCCGCGTTCTGGTCGAGCAGCGGCGCGTAGTCGGAGTTCGCCGGCACGCCGTAACTCGCGAACAGCGGTTCGAGCAGCGCGCGGCCGCCGAGGTAGCGCGCATCGAGGTCGCCGACGCTGAGCACGTGCACCGTGGCCAGCTCCTTGAACAGGCCGGGCTGCTCGAACACGCTGGGCTGCGCGGTCAGCGGCAGCTCGCCCTCGCCGGCGACGATCAGCAGGTCGTGGTCGCTCGGCGCGAACACCGCGTAGTGCGGGAACTCCTCGCCGAGCGCGCGCATCACCGAGGCGACCAGCGAAGGGTCGATCTCGTAGAGCTGGAACCACTGCACCAGCAGGCCGCCGGGCTCGAGGTGGCCCTTGATGCGGCGGTAGAACTCGCGCGTGAACAGGCTCGCCACCCCGCTCACCCACGGGTTGGAAGGCTCCGAGATGATCAGGTCGTAGCGCCTGCCCTGCGCCGAGAAGTAGCTCTTGGCGTCGTCGATCAGGATGGTGCCGCGCGGGTCGGCGAAGGCGCCGCTGTTGCGCGGCCGGAAGCCGCGCGCCGCCTCGGCCATCGCCGCCTCGATCTCGACCGTGTCGACGCGCTCGATGACCAGGCTCTGCAGCAGCGTGTGGGTGGTGAGGCCGGTGCCGATGCCGATCACCGCGGCGCTCTTCGTGTCGGGCTTGAGCGCGAGCGGCAGCGCCGCGGTCAGCACCATGGTGATCTCGTCGGTGCCGCGCTTGGCGTCGAAGTCCATGTTGATCGAGCCGTCGGACTTGCCGTTGGTGCGCAGGCTGGTGGCGTCGCCGCTGTAGCGCACCAGGTGCACGGTGGCGGTCTTGCCGTCGCGGGCGTACAGCACGGTCGCGTCGCGCACGGTGTCGAGGTCGCCGTGGCGGAACACGCCGGCGGTCATCTTGTGCGCGTCGAGCTGCACTCCCGCGCCGAGGCCGACCAGGACCGCGGCGCTGACCGCGCCCGCCCAGAGGAACGGCTTCTTTCCGGCGAAGTAGTTGAGCAGCGCGAGCCCCAGCGCCGCGTCCACCAGGCAGGCGGCGAGCAGGGCGGACTTCAGCCCGAGCAGCGGCAGGCCGACGTGCACCGCCAGCACCACGCCGGCGATCGCGCCGAGCGTGTTGGCGGCGTAGACGCGGCCGATCGCCGCCTCGCCCGCGCCGCGGCGGATCAGCGCCCCGGTCAGCAGCGGCAGCGTCATGCCGGCGCAGAAGGTGGCGGGCAGCATGATCAGCGCCGCGATCGCCGCGCCGGACAGGTTGAACAGCAGGTAGCCGGTGTCGTTGCGCGCGATGCCGCCCATCAGCGTTTCCATCAGCCCGAAGGTGAGGTCGTAGAGCGGCAGCGTGGCCGCCGCGGCGAGCGCCATCGCGATCTGCACCCAGCCGAGCAGCCGCTCCGGCGCGGCCGCGCCGTCGACGCGCCGGCGGATCGCCAGCCCGCCGAGCGCGAGGCCGAGGATGAAGGTGGCGAGCATCAGCTCGAAGGAATGCGTCGAGGCGCCGAGCACCAGCGACAGCATGCGGATCCAGACGATCTCGTAGATGAACGACGCCAGCCCGGTGAAGAACGCGACCGCCAGCAGCAGGCTGGCCTTTTCCTCCGCCGACGCGCTTCTCCCCAGCGGCGCGAAACGCAGCGGCCTGCAAAGCAGCCACACCGTGAACGCGAGAAGCAGGTTGATCGCGCCGGCGACGTCCAGCGTGCCCGGCAGGCCGACCCGGCCGATCAGCCAGAAGCCGCTCGCCAGCACGCCGGCGGCGGCGCCCAGGCTGTTGGTGAAGTAGAGCATCGCCACCGACTCGCCGGCCGACGCGGGATGCGCGCGCGCCAGCCCGGCGCTCATCAGCGGGAAGGTGGCGCCGAGCAGGATCGACTGCGGCAGGATCAGCAGGCAGGCGAG
>DASUZH010000215.1:0-3266 GCA_036376975.1 Burkholderiales bacterium
CGCCGATGTCCTGCGCCAGCGAGCGGATATAGGTGCCCTTGCTGCAGCGGACCCTTATTTCCATGAATGGATTGCTGAAATCCTTCAGCTCGAGCTGCGAGATGGTGACCCGGCGCGGCTTGCGCTCCACCTCCTCGCCTCGGCGGGCCAGCTTGTACAGCGGGACGCCATCCCGCTTGAGCGCCGAATACATCGGCGGAACCTGCTCGATCTCGCCTCTGAATTCTTCGAGTACCGAGGGAATGGCTCGCTCGACTCCTTCGGGAATGCTTTTGCTTTCAACCACCTGCCCCTCGGCGTCGCCGGTCGTAGTGGTGGCGCCGAGTCGCAGCGTCGCCACGTACTCCTTGTCGCCTTCGAGCAGCGGCCCGGCGAACTTGGTGGCCTCGCCGAACACCGCGACCAGCAGGCCGGATGCGAGCGGATCGAGCGTGCCGCCGTGCCCGGCCTTCTTCGCTGCGAACAGCCGTTTTGCCCGCTGCAGGGCCGCGTTCGAGCTGACGCCGAGCGGCTTGTCGAGCAGCAGAGCGCCGTCGACGCTCACTTTTTCCTTTTCTTCCCCTTGACTACAGGATGAAGAGCTTCATCGATCAAGCGCGAGAGGCGGTCGCCGCGCTCCACCGACTCGTCGTACTCGAAGCGCAGCTCGGGCGTGGTGTACATCTCGATGCGCCTGGCGAGCTGGGAGCGGAGAAACCCGGCCGAGCGCTTGAGGCCGTGCAGCGTGTCCTCCAGCCGGTCCTTCTCCAGCATGGTGAAGAACACCTTGGCGTGCGACATGTCGGGCGACACGTCGACCGAGGTGACGGTGATCCTGCCGACGCGCGGGTCGCGCAGCTCCAGCCGGATCAGCTCGGAGACTTCGCGCTGGATCAGGTCGCCGAGGCGCTGCGGGCGACCTTGCCCCCTCTTCACAGCGTGCGGGCGACCTCGACCGTCTCGAACACCTCGAACTGGTCGCCTTCCTTGAGGTCCGAGAAGTTCTTCAGCGACATGCCGCACTCGAAGCCGGCCTTCACCTCGCGCACGTCGTCCTTGAAGCGCTTCAGCGAGTCGATGTCGCCGGTGTGGATCACCACGTTGTCGCGCAGCAGCCGCACCTGCGCCGAGCGCTTGACCAGGCCTTCGGCGACGTAGCAGCCGGCCACCGTGCCGATCTTCGAGATGCGGAACACCTGGCGCACCTGCACCAGGCCGAGCACCTGCTCCTTGCGCTCCGGCGCCAGCATGCCGGAGAGGGCCGCCTTGATCTCGTCGACCGCCTCGTAAATGATGTTGTAGTACTTGATCTGGATGCCGGACGACTCGGCCAGCTTGCGCGCGGCCGCATCGGCGCGCGTGTTGAAGCCGATGATCACGGCGCGCGCGGCCATCGCGAGGTTGACGTCCGACTCGGTGATGCCGCCGACGGCCGCATGCACCACAGTGACCTTGACCTCGTCGGTGGCGAGGCGCGTCAGCGCATGAATCAGCGCCTCTTGTGAGCCCTGCACGTCGGCCTTGATCACCAGGGTGAGGACCTTCTTGCCCTCGCCCATGTTCTCGAACATGTTCTCCAGCTTGGCGGCCTGCTGCTTGGCGAGCTTGACGTCGCGGAACTTGCCCTGGCGGAACAGCGCGATCTCGCGCGCCTTGCGCTCGTCGGTCAGCACCATCATGTCCTCGCCCGCGTTCGGCACCTCGGACAGGCCCTGCACCTCGACCGGGATCGACGGGCCGGCGCTCTGCACCGGCTTGCCGTTCTCGTCGAGCATCGCGCGCACCCGGCCGTACACCGCCCCGGTCAGGATGATGTCGCCGCGGTTGAGCGTGCCCGATTGCACCAGCAGGGTCGCCACCGGGCCCTTGCCCTTGTCCAGCCGCGCCTCGATCACCACGCCCTTCGCCGGCGCGTCGGCCGCCGCCTTCAGCTCGAGCACCTCGGCCTGCAGCAGGATCTGCTCGAGCAGCTCGTCGACGCCCTGCCCGGTCTTCGCCGACACCGGCACCACCGGCGAGTCGCCGCCGAACTCCTCCGCCACCACTTCGTGCGACAGCAGCTCCTGCTTCACCTTGTCGGCGTTCGCCTCGTGCTTGTCGATCTTGTTCATCGCCACGACCAGCGGCACCTTCGCCGCCTTGGCGTGGTTGATCGCCTCGATGGTCTGCGGCATGACGCCGTCGTCGGCCGCCACCACCAGCACCACGATGTCGGTGACCTTCGCGCCGCGCGCGCGCATCGCCGTAAAGGCCTCGTGGCCGGGTGTATCGAGGAAGGTAATGACGCCGCGCGGCGTTTCGACGTGATAGGCGCCGATGTGCTGCGTGATGCCGCCCGCCTCGCCCGCCGCCACCTTGGTGGTGCGGATGTAGTCGAGCAGCGAGGTCTTGCCGTGGTCGACGTGGCCCATCACGGTGACCACCGGCGGCCGCGTGGTGGCTTCCGCCGCCTCGTGCGGCTCCTCCTCCACCAGGTAGGACTCCGGGTCGTCGAGCTTCGCGGCCTTCGCCTTGTGGCCCATCTCCTCGACCACGATCATCGCGGTTTCCTGGTCGAGCACCTGGTTGATGGTCGCCATGGTGCCGAGCTTCATCAGCACCTTGATCACCTCGGCCGCCTTGACCGACATGCGGTGCGCGAGCTCGCCGACGGTGATCGTCTCCGGCACCGGCACGTCGCGCACGGTCGGCTCGACCGGCTGCGAGAAGGTGGTCTGCTCGGTTCCGGACGGCGCGCCGCGGTGCCGCCCGCCGCCGCGGCCGTGCCAGCCGCCCATGCCGCCGCCGGCGTCGCCGCGCGTCTTGATGGTGCGCCGGCGCTGCGAATCGTCGCGCAGGATGGTGGTCGGCTTGGCCTTCTTCGGCTTTTTGTCGGTCTTCGCGTCGCCGGTCGCCGGCTTGGGGGCGTGCAGCGTCGTCGCCGCGGCGGGAGCCGCGGCCGGAGCAGCGGCGGCGGCGGCCTCGGCGGCCTTCTGCTCGGCTTCCTTGCGCTCGCGCTCCTGCTTCTCGCGCAGCTCGTTCGCCTGGATCTCGGCCAGCTGGTTCTGCCGGCGCGCCTCTTCCTGGCGCAGCTCCATCTGCTTCGCGTCGATGGTGTGTCCTGCGGCGACCGGCGCGGCCGGCGCTGGCGGCGGGGGCGGCGGCGGCGGTGCCTCGGCGGCGACTGCGGCCGCGGTGACTTCGTTCGGATCGCGCTTCACGAACACGCGCTTCTTGCGCACCTCGACCTGCACCGTGCGGTACTTGCCGGTGGCGTCGGTCTTCTTGATCTCGCTGGTGTGCTTGCG
>DASUZH010000216.1:0-5085 GCA_036376975.1 Burkholderiales bacterium
CGGCGCGATGGACCTCGCCGTCGGCGCGAAGAAGGTGCTGGTGATGATGGAGCACCTGACCAAGAAGGGCGAGAGCAAGATCGTCGAGCGCTGCACCTACCCGCTCACCGGGGCGCGCTGCGTCGACCGCATCTACACCGACCTCGCCGTGATCGACGTCAAGCCCGACGGCCTCCACGTGGTGGAGACCGTCGAGGGCCTGTCCTTCGAGGAACTGCAGCGCCTCAGCGGCGTGCCGCTGAAGCGGCTCGCCAGCGCCGCCTAGCGGCGCAGGCTACTGCCCGTCCTGCCGCTCGAGCGTCCGCTCGGCTTTCTCCTGGGCGTTCTTCCGCTCGAAGCGGTTCCAGTAGTCGACGTAGGTTTCCTGCATGCGCTGCTTGTTCTCCGCGAACCAGGCCTCCGCTTCCTTCGGGCTGGCCTCGATCAGCTTGGTGCCGGACAGCCAGGCTTGGAAATCCTTCGACTTCACGTCGGTCTCGTTTGGGCCGCCGGCGGAGCGGATCGGCGTCGGCGCGAAGCCGCCGGTACCCCAGTTCGGCCGCACGATCGAGTAGTAGGTCTTGCCGGGCGACAGCTCGGCCAGCATGAAGTCCGCCGCCGTGCCGTACGCCATGAACACCTTGCGCCCCGGCGTGGTTTCGTAGGCGATCTTGTTGCCGGTCGGCAGCTGGCCGATGAAGCGCAACTCGCCGTTGACGACTTCGAACAGGTCGCAGCCGATCGCTGCGGCGACCATCGACGAGCGCATGAACACCACCTTCGCCTTGTCCGGGCTGGCGCGCGTGATCTCCTGGCTCGGCGCATCGCGCATCACGCTCGCGCAGCCCGATGCGAGCAGGCAGAGCGCCGCTGCGGCTGCCGACAACCGTCCCTTGCTCATCTTTCCTCCCCCTTAAAGGATTACCGACCTATTGCGGCTTGATTCCCGCGGCGCGGATGACGCGCTGGTAGTCGTCGATCTCCGCCCGCACGTAGCGCGCGAAGTCCTGCGGCGACATGTCCATCGTGTCGTTGCCGAGGTTGGCCAGCTTGCCCTTGACGCCCGGGTCGGCGAGCGCCTTGCGCACGTCGGCGTTGATCTTGTTCACCACGTCGGCCGGCACCCCGGTCGGGCCCCATACCCCGAACCAGAGCGGCGAATCGGCTCCCTTCACGCCCGCCTCGCCGGTAGTCGGCACGTCGGGCAGGGTGGCATTGCGCTTGGCCGTGCTCACCGCCAGCGGTCGCAGCTTGCCGCTCTTGATATGCGGCATGCCGGCTGAGATCGGCGCCCAGTAGCAATCCACCGAGTTGCTGAACAGCGCCTGGATCACTTCCGGCGTGCCCTTGAACGGCACCTGGGTGACCTTGATGTCGGCCGCAGCGATGAACTTCTCGGTGCTGAGATGCGTGCCGCTGCCGACGCCCGCGTGACCCCAGTTGATCGAGCCCGGCTTGGCCTTCGCCGCACCCACCAGGTCGGCGACGGTCTTGAACTGCGAGCCGGTGTTCACCACCAGCACGTTGGGCTGCACCGAGAGCGGCGTGATGTCGACGAAATCCTTCGTCGTCTCGTACGGCAGCTTGGCGTAGATCGCCGGGTTGACCGAATGCGCGTTCGAGTTGATGAGCAGGGTGTAGCCGTCGGCCGGCGCCTTCGCCACCACCGCCGAGCCGATCGAGCCGCCCGCGCCGGCGCGGTTCTCCGGCACCACCGGCTGGCCCCACATCTCCGACACTTTCGCGAACACGAGACGGCCGACGATGTCGGTCGAGCTGCCGGGCGTGAACGAGATCACCACGTGCACCGGCTTGTTCGGGTACTGCGCGCTGGCGTGCAGGCTTGCGGCGGCGAGCAGCGCGAAAAGAACGAAACGCATCATTTCTCCTTGGTTATTGAGGCTTGATCCCCGCGGCCTGCAGGATCTTGCTGGTCTCTTCGATTTCCTTGCGCACGAACTCCGTGAACTGCGGGATGGTCAGGTTGCCCGGCACGGTGCCGAGCTTGGTCAGCCGCTCGCGCAGGTCGGGGCTGCTCAGCGCCGCGTTCACGTCCTTGTTGATCTTCGCGGCCACGTCGGCCGGGATCTTCGCCGGTCCCCACAGCCCGACCCACAGCGTGTAGTCGAAGCCGGCGTAGCCCTGCTCGGCGACCGTCGGCAGGTTCGGCAGCAGCGGCGAGCGCTGCGCCGACGAGACTGCCAGCGCGACGGCCTTGCCGCCGTTGACGTGCGGCAGCGCGGCGTTGAGCGGCGCCCAGTAGCAGCAGGTGCGGTTGGCGATGGTGTCCCCGATCGCCTCGGGCGTGCCTTTGTAAGGGACGTGCTGCACGTTGACGCCGGTCGCGATCTTGAGCTTCTCGAGGTTGAAGTGCGTGCCGCTGCCGACGCCGGCGGAAGCGAAATTCAGCTTGCCGGGATTCGCCTTCGCCGCCTTGACGAAATCGCCCAGCGTCTTCCAGCCGGAGTCGGGGCTGACCATCAGCACGTTCGGCCCGCCGCCGAGCAGCGCGAGGTTCACGAAATCCTTCATCGTGTCGTAGCGCATCTCCTTGTAGATCCCCGGGTTGGCGGCGTGCGCCGAGGAATTCGCCAGCAGCGTGTAGCCGTCCGGGTCGGAGCGCAGCACGAACTCGGAGCCGACGGTGCCGCCGGCGCCGGCGCGGTTCTCCACCACCACCGGCTGGCCCCACATCTCCTGCAGCTTGGCGGCCACCGCGCGGCCGATGATGTCGGTCGAGCTGCCGGGCGTGAACGCGACCACCACGCGCACCGGCTTGGTGGGCCAGCTCTGCGCGAAAGCGCTTGACGCGATGAGAGCCAGAAGCAGTGCAACAAGGCGTTTCATGTTTCCTCCGTTTTATTGTGGTGTGGCGCCGGCGTCGAGCATGATCTTGCCGAGCTCCTTGTATTCCTTGGCGATGAAGGCGTCGGACTGCGCCGGCGTCATCGCCATCGGCTCGGTGCCGAGCTTCGCCAGGCGCTCCTTGACATCGGCGGCGCCGAGCGCGCGCTGCACCTCGGCGTTGACCTTGTCGACGATCGCGCGCGGCGTCTTCGCCGGCGCGAGCAGCGCCAGCCAGAACGTCGACTCGCCCTCGGGAAAGCCGGCCTCGCCGAGCGTCGGCACGTTGGGCAGCGCGCTGACGCGCGTCGCGGTGGTGACCGCGAGCGGCTTCACCTTGCCGTCGCGCACCGGCCCCATCCCCGAGACCGCGGGCACCATCGCGTACTCGACCCGGCCGGCCATGGTTTCGGCCAGGATCGGCGGCGTGCCCTTGAGCGGCACGTGCACCGCTTTCACGCCGGTCGCGACGTTGAACTTCGCCAGGCTGACGTGCGCGCCGCTGCCGACGCCGGCGGAGGCGTAGTTGTACTTGCCCGGGTTCGCCTTCAGCATCGCGACCAGCTCCTTCACCGAATTCACCGGCAGGGTCGGCGGCACGATCAGCACGCTCGGCAGGCTGCCGAGCATGGCGACGCTGGCGAAGTCCTTCAGCGTGTCGTAGCCGAGGTCCTTGTAGAGCACGTGGTTCACCGCGTGCCCGGAGGACACCACCACCATCGTGTAGCCGTCGGGCTCGGCGCGCGCGGTCTCGCGGATGCCGATGCTGCCGCCGGCGCCGGGCTTGTTGTCGACGATCACCGGCTGGCCCCACGCGGCGTTCAGCCGCTCGCCGACGATGCGCCCCATCACGTCGGTGGCGCTGCCGGGGGTGAACGGCACGATGATGCGGATCGACTTCGAGGGATAGTCCTGCGCCTGCGCTGCGGCGGGCAACAGGACGCTGGCTGCTGCGAGCAGCGCGCTTGCGAGTCTCATGTTTCCTCCTCCATCGTCAGTTTAGCCGGAAGAATTCCATCGGCGCCGCGTGCAGGCGCTCGTGGCCGGTTTCGGTGACCAGGATCAACTCCCCTATTTGTACACCGGCGCGGCCGTCCCGTGTCACCACGTTGGGCTGCAGCACGATCGTCATGCCCGCTTGCAGTGCGCTCCCAGGCAACGGGCCCGCCGGCCGGCTGGCGCTGCCGAGCACCGGCGGCAGGTAGCCGCCGACGAAGCCGTGCACCAGGTCGTCGCAGGTGGTGAAGCCGGCCTTCTCGATCAGCGACGAAGCCTCCACCAGGGCCGCGGCGGGGGTTCCCGGCTTGGTTGCCTTCAGCAGTTCGAAGAAAGCGGCTTCGGCGGTCGCATAGAGGTCGCGGTACAGCGCGTTCGGTTCGGCGTCGACGGTGAAGCTGCGCAGCACCTGCCCCGGATAGTCGCGGAACTGCGCGCTGATTTCGCAGAACAGCACGTCGCCCTTCGCGAGGCGCCGGGTCGAGGGGTATTGCGCCGGCACGCAGCAGTCAGGCGCGGCCATCGAGGTGGCGCCGAAGTAGTGGATCCAGGTCGTGCCGCCCTCGCCGACGTAGGCGTTCTCGCACAGGCGCCAGAGGGAGCGCTCGTCGACGCCGGCGCGCGCCTCGCCGCGCAGCGCCTGGATGGCGCGATCCGACAGCCACGCGCCCAGCCTGACCCAATCGAGCTCTTCCGCCGACTTCACCATCCTGAGCAACGTATAGGCGGCGTCCAGGTTGACCAGCTCGAAGCGCTGCGCGAGGCGCCGCTGCTTGCCGGCCGCGAGCGGGCCGATCACGCCGACCTTCCTCGCCTGTCTTTCACCCAGTTCTTTTTCGACGGCATCGAGGGTCGCCGGGCCGCCCCAGCGCACCTCGAACTCCTGCGCGAGGCGCCGCGCCAGCGGCACATGGTTGTGGTACTGCACGAACAGCACGCCGGGGCGGGCCGCGTCGAACAACGCCACCGCCTCCGCCGTCACCGGCCAGCCGCTGATCCAGGCGACGCCGCTGCCGGCGCGGTTCTCGCCGCAAACCAGCACCCCGTCCAGGGATTCGCGCGCGGCGAGCGACGCCAGCGCCTCGCGCCGGCGCCGCATCTCGAGATCGGAGAAGCGCGGATAGCCCTGCGCGAGCAGCGCGCGCAGGCGCGGCGGCAGCGCGCTCAGGCGGCCTTCGACTTGCCCTTGGTCGCCCAGTACTCGCCGGCGGACTTGGAGCGCGCCAGCTCGTCGGCGGTCTTGAATCCGGGCGCCATCGAGGCGTC
>DASUZH010000217.1:0-6412 GCA_036376975.1 Burkholderiales bacterium
ACTTCGTCGATGCGCAGCTCGTCCTTCTCCACCTTGTCGGCGAGGTCGAGGATTTCCTTCACCGTGGTCGGGCAGGCGCTGATCGCGAGGATCATGTGGCGCAGGCCGTCCTCGATGCGCTTGGCGATCTCGATCTCGCCTTCGCGCGTGAGCAGCTCGACCGAGCCCATCTCGCGCATGTACATGCGCACCGGGTCGGTGGTGCGGCCGAATTCGGAATCCACCGTCGACAGCGCGGCCTCGGCCTGCTCCTCGACGTCCTCGTCGGGCTGCGCCACCGGCGCGGCGTCGGAGGCGATCAGCAGCGTCTCCTGGTCGGGCGCCTGGTCGTAGACCTGGATGCCCATGTCGCCGAAGGTGGAGATGATGGCTTCGATCTGCTCGGCGTCGACCAGGTCGTCGGGCAGGTGGTCGTTGATCTCGGAATAGGTGAGGAAGCCGCGCTCCTTGCCGAGCTTGATCAGGTTCTTCAGGCGCGTGCGGCGCGTCTCGGCGTCTTCCTTCGGCAGCTCGGCCGGGATCAGCCAGGCGTCCTTGCCGCCGCGGCGGCCGCCGCGACCGCCCTTGCCGCCCTTGGACTTGACCTCTGCGACCTTCGCCTCGAGCAGCTCCAGCGCCTGCTTGGCGCTCGTCTTGACCGGAGTCTTGGCTTGCTTGGCTGCTTGCTTGGCTGCGGCCTTGGCGTCGGCCTTGGATACCGGCGCCTTGGCGACAGCGACCGCTTTCGGCGCCTTGATCTTGCGCGCGCGTGCGGAGACTTTCGCGTGATGGAGCTTCTTCGCCGGCCGCTTGCCGGCGTGCGCGCGCGCCTTGCTGCGCTTGGCTGCGCTGGCGCTCTTCCTTAGGGCTTTCTTGACCTTCGACTTGCTGCGCTTCTGCATCTCTTGCTTCCCCCGGTGTCGGCGATTTCGGCTGGCTGCGGCGAAAAGCCCAAGATTGTACCAAAACACCGAACATTCAAGGGCTTCGATCTATTCCTGCCCCTTGAATTTCAAGCAAGAAATCTGCCAGCCGCAACGCTACACGTTGTTTCGATTCTCCGCTGCAACTGCACCTCGAAGCTGGTTGTAGACCTTCAACTTGTCGTTGTACGTCGCCAGCTCGTCTTTCGAGCGCAATCCGCCGCCGAGCAGGCGCTCGAGCTCGGCCTTGCGCCGGAGCACGTCCAGCTTGCTCAGCGCTCCTTGGAACTCCCACTTTGCTTCTTCCCCAGCCAGACCCAGCTCCTCGCCATAGCGGTTGGCGTCGAGAACCACTTTGACGGCTGGATTTCCCTCCAAACGATCAATCACTTGCCCGATCGACAGCTCCTCGCCCTCGTATACCTCCTTGATCGCGAGCAGCGCCTGACTTTCCGGTAGATCGCTCCTGAGCAGGGAGGGTTCCACGTGAACGATCATCGGCAGATCCGCGAGCAGCGAGTAGAGGAGACTCCACTCGTTAGATCGGTGGGTCGAGAAACTCGCCTTGGCGGGCGCCGCGCGCCGGAATCTCTGCGCCTCGGGCACTTCCATCAACTGCCGGATCTCGTAGTCCGAGACCTGGCCCAGCTCGGCCACGGCGTTGATCAGCTGGATGCGAAGCGCCGGCGCCGTCATCTTCTGCACGTGCGGCTTCGCCAGCGCGAGGAACCCCGCCCTGCCCTCGGGCGTACCGAGATCCGACTGGCCGCTCAGCTCGTTGAGCAGGAACCGTGAAAGCGGCTGCGCTTCGCGCACCAGCTTCTCGAAGGCGTCCTTGCCGTGCTTCCTGATGTACGTATCCGGGTCGTCCCCATCCGGCAGGAACAGGAAGCGAACCGGCTTGTGGTCGGGCGCCAGCGGCAGGCACACCTCGAGCGCCCGCCAGGCTGCCTTGCGGCCGGCCGCATCGCCGTCGAAGGAAAACACCAGCTCGTCGGCGAGCTTCAGCAGCTTGGTGATGTGGACCGGCGTGGTCGCGGTGCCCAGGGTAGCCACCGCGTACTCGACGCCGAACTGGGCGAGGGCGACGACGTCCATGTAGCCCTCGACCACCAGCACGCGGCCGGCGTTGCGGATCGCGTCGCGCGCCTGCACCAGGCCGTAGACCTCGCGGCCCTTCTCGAACAGGGGGGTCTCGGGAGAGTTCAGATACTTGGGCTCGCCGTCGCCGATCACGCGGCCGCCGAAGCCGATCACCGCGCCGCGCGTACTGAGGATCGGGAACATGACGCGGTCGCGAAAGCGGTCGTAGCGCTTGTCTTCGTTTTCGATGACCAAGCCGCACTCGACCAGCGCCTTGTCCTCGTATTTCTCGAACGGCGCCTTCAACCCCTGCCAGTCGTCGGGTGCATAGCCTATGCGGAAGCGGGCGGCGATTTCCCCGGTAAGGCCGCGGCCCTTCAGGTAGTCGATGGCGCGCGTCGACTTCTTCAGCTCGGCGCGATAGAACTCCATCGCCTTTTCCATCACCGCGTAGAGGTCGGTCTCGCGCTCGCGGCGCGCGGCCTCCTCAGGGGTGCGCGGCTGCAGTTCCGGCACCTGCATGCCGACCGAAGCGGCCAAGTCCTTGAGCGCGTCGATATAGCCCATGCCGGCGTAGTCCATCATGAAGCCGATGGCGTTGCCGTGCTTCTGGCAGCCGAAGCAATGGTAGAACTGCTTGGCCGGGCTGACGGTGAACGAAGGCGTCTTCTCGCCGTGGAACGGGCACAGGCCGAGGAAATTGGCGCCGCCCTTCTTCAGCTGGACGTAGCGTTGCACCACGTCCACGATGTCGACCCGGTTGAGGAGATCCTGCTTGAACGAATCCGGGATCACGCCCCGGAGTTTAGGCTGAAAGCTTCGCTTTCAGAAGGCCGGAAATTTTTCCCATGTCGGCCTTGCCGGCCAGGCGCGGCTTGAGCAGCGCCATGACTTTCCCCATGTCTTTCATGGAGCTGGCCCCGGCCTCGGCGATGGCCGCGGCAACCGCCTGCTCAACCTCGGAATCGCTCATCTGCTTCGGCAGGTAGCCGGCGAGGACTTCGATCTCGGCCTTTTCCTTGTCCGCGAGATCGGTCCGCGAGGCTTTCTCGAACTGGGCGATCGATTCGCGGCGCTGCTTGATCATTTTCTCGAGCACCGACAGGACGTCGGTGTCGGTGAGCTCAACGCGTTCGTCGACCTCACGTTGCTTTATGCCTGATAACAACAACCTAATCGTAGACAGGCGTGCGCCATCCTTGGCGCGCATCGCCGCCTTCATGTCTTCAGTGATTTGCGCTTTGAGTGACGTGCTAGTACAGCTTCTGCGGCAGCATCTGGCTGCGCAGGCGCTTGTGGTGGCGCTTTACGGCGGCGGCAAGCTTGCGCTTGCGCTCTGCGGTCGGCTTCTCGTAGTACTCGCGGGCGCGCAGCTCGGTGAGCAGGCCCGTCTTCTCCACGGTGCGCTTGAAGCGGCGCATCGCCACCTCAAACGGCTCATTCTCTTTCACTCGAACGGTCGGCATGTGCACCCAGGACTCGAAAGGGGCTGAATTGTATATCAAAATCCCTACCGCAATGCTGATCCTGGGTATCGAAACCTCCTGCGACGAGACCGGCGTCGCCCTCTACGACGGCGGCGCCCGCCGGCTGCTCGCGCACGCGGTGCATTCGCAGGTGGCGATGCACGAGGCCTACGGGGGGGTGGTGCCGGAGCTGGCCTCCCGCGACCATATCCGCCGCCTCGCCCCGCTCACCCGCCGGGTGCTGGATTCCGCTGGCAAGAGCCTCGGGGAGCTGAGCGGCATCGGCTACACCGAGGGCCCCGGCCTGGCCGGCGCCCTGCTCGTCGGCGCCTCTTTTGCCCACGGCCTGGCGGCAGCCCTGCGAATTCCGTCAGTGGGTGTTCACCACCTTGAAGGCCACCTGCTGTCCCCGTTGCTGTCCGCCGACCCGCCGGACTTCCCGTTCGTTGCCCTGCTGGTGTCGGGCGGCCACACCCAGCTCATGCGGGTCGACGGCGTCGGGCGCTACGCGCTGATGGGCGAGACGCAGGACGATGCCGCGGGCGAAGCCTTCGACAAGACGGCCAAGCTCCTCGGCCTCGGGTATCCCGGAGGACCCGCGCTTTCCAGGCTGGCCGAGTCCGGCCAGCCCGGGCGCTATCGCCTGCCGCGGCCGATGATCGCGAGCGGCGACCTCGATTTCAGCTTCTCGGGCCTGAAGACGGCCGTGCTCAGCACGCTGAAGAAAGAGAAGCCCGCGCACGCCGACCTAGCGCGCGCTTTCGTCGACGCGGTGGTGGAAGTGCTGGTCGCCAAGTGCGTGCGCGCGCTCGAGACCAGCGGGCTCGAGCGGCTGGTGGTCGCCGGCGGCGTCGGCGCCAACCGGCAACTGCGCGCTGCGCTCGACGCCCGCGCGGCCCGCGCGGGATTCCGCGTGTTCTATCCCGAGGCGGAGCTGTGCACCGACAACGGCGCGATGATCGCCCTCGCCGCGGCGCTCAGGTTCGAGCAGGCGACGCAGCGAGGCGGTTTCAACGTCAAGCCGCGCTGGGATCTGGCGGCTTAGCCTTCGCGCCGAGCTTCGACTCGGTTCCGGCGGCAAGGCGGCGGATGTTCTCGCGGTGGCGCCAGATGAGCAGCACTGCCATCACGGCAACCGCGCAGATCACAGCCGTTTCGAGTTTGATGAACCAGGAGAAGAAAGCTGCAAAGACCGCAGCGACCATCGAAGCCAGCGACACGTAGCGGAAGAAGACCGCGATCACGCCCCACGTGACCAGCGTGCCGGCCCCTAGCCAGGGGTCGATCCCGAGCAGCACGCCGGCCGCGGTGGCCACACCCTTGCCGCCCTGGAAACGGTAGAAGACCGGGTAGAGGTGGCCGAGAAACGCTGCCAGTCCCGCGGCCGCCGCGACGGTCGGATCGAGGGTGAAGTACCAGGCCAGCCAGACCGCGAGCCAGCCCTTGCCCGCGTCGCCGATCAGCGTGAGCGCCGCGGCCACTTTCCTCCCGGTGCGCAGCACGTTGGTCGCGCCCGGGTTCTTCGAGCCGTAGCTGCGCGGGTCGGGCAGGCGCATCAGGCGGCTGACGACGATGGCGAACGAGACCGAGCCCAGCCCGTAGCCCAGGGCGGCCGCCACCAGCGTAATCACCGCATCGCGCATCGCGCGGATTCTATAATCGGCCCGATCATGGACGCCATCATCATCCGGGACCTGCGCGTCGAGGCGTCGATCGGCATCCACAAGCGCGAGCGGCACGTGCGCCAGACGCTGTCGATCGACCTCGACATCGGCATTCCGGGCGACAACGTGTTCCGCACCGACAAGGTGGCGGACACGATCGACTACCAGCAGGTGGCGCTGAAGATCGCCGCGCTCGCCGCCAGCGGCCACTTCCGCCTGGTCGAGACCGTGGCCGAGCGCATCGCGCGCATGCTGATCGACGACTTCGGCGCGCCGTGGATCAAGGTGAGCGTGGCCAAGATCGGCATCCTCGGCAACGCCAAGTTCGTCGGCGTGACGGTGGAGCGGCGCAAAGCCTAGTCGTCGAGGGCCACGTCGACCAGGACCGGCTGCAGCGTCCTGACGATTTCCGCCGGAGCAATCTTCACCAGGAAGCCGCGCCGTCCGCCGTTGATGTAGATCTGCGGCAGATCGAGTATCGAGCGCTCGAGGTACACCGGCAGCCGCTTGCGCGTGCCGAACGGCGAGGTGCCGCCGACCTGGTAGCCGGAGTGGCGCTGCGCGGCGTCGGGCTTGCACGGCTCGACGCGCTTCACGCCCGCCTGCCGCGCCAGGTTCTTGGTCGACACCTTGCGGTCGCCGTGCATCAGCACGATGAGCGGCTTGCCGTCCTCGTCCTGCATCACCAGCGTCTTGACCACCTCGTGCTCGGTGACGCCGAGGGACTGCGCGGAGACTTCCGTGCCACCGCGCTCGACGTACTTGTACTCGTGCTCGGTGTACGAAACGCCACTCGCTTTGAGGAATACCGTTGCTTGGGTATCAGCCACGAGGATGATGTTTTGCGTGGAGAGCCTTCAACCTTTCGCGAGCCACGTGCGTGTAGATCTGCGTCGTCGAGATGTCCGCGTGGCCCAGCAGCATCTGCACCACTCGCAGGTCGGCGCCGTGGTTGATGAGGTGGGTGGCGAAGGCGTGGCGCAGCACGTGCGGCGAAAGCTTCTTGCCCGGAATCGCACGCCGGCCGTAGCGGCCGATCAACAGCCAGAACGCCTGGCGCGTCATGCCGCCGCCGCGCGCGGTGATGAAGAGGGTGTTCGAGGCCCGCTTCCTCGCCTTCATGTACTTCGCGATCCAGTCGACCGCTTCCTCGCCGAGCGGCACCAGGCGCTCCTTCGAGCCCTTGCCCATGACGCGCACCACGCCCGCAGATAGATCGACCTCGAACGTTTTCAGCGATACGAGCTCCGAGACGCGCAGGCCGCTGGCGTAGAGCGTCTCGAGCATCGCGCGGTCG
>DASUZH010000218.1:0-8620 GCA_036376975.1 Burkholderiales bacterium
TTACACAGAGAATCCAGGCGTTCGACGAAGCGACGGCGGTGGACGTCGAGCTCGAGCCCGGCCAGATGTCGTTGCACGACGTCTACATGATCCACGGCGCCGCCGTGAACCGCTCGCCGATGCGCCGCGCCGGCGTGGCCATCCGCTACATGCCCGGCAGCTCGGTTTTTGAAAGGGATTTGATCAAACCAAGTTCGAACAGCGGCTATCTGGTCGATTTCTCGACGCGGCCGCTGTGGCTGCTGAAGGGCCGGGATCGCACCGGTCGCAACGACTTCACAATCGGCCACCAGCAGCGGGAGTAGACTGCGCTTTTTCCAACCTTCCTTGTGAGGCGGGCATGAAGAGGACAATCACCGCAGTCGCGCTTTCCCTGATCAGCGCCGCGGCCACGGCGCAGGAATCGGGCTGGTACGTGGGCGGCGCGTTCGGCCGCTCCGAGGTGAAGGATTTCTGCGGCGGGTTCGCCACCGGCACCCAATGCGAGGACACTGAAATCACGCTCAAGGCCATGGGCGGCTACCAGTTCACCCGCAACTTCGCCCTCGAGATGGGCCTGACCGGCGCCGGCGAGTTCGAGGCGAGCGGGGTCGGAACTCGTACCACCATCAACATCGGCATCGCCGAGGGCACCGCCGTCCTGATCTTTCCGCTGGGCGACAAGTTCTCCGTGTTCGGCAAGGCCGGCCTGTACAGCGCCACCGTGGAGACGCGGACCGAGAACTTCTTCGGCGGCACCAACACGGAGGACAAGCGGAGCAGCGACCTGACCTACGGCGCCGGGGTGGGCTTCGCCATCACGCCGAAGCTCCTGCTGCGCGGCGAGTGGCAGCGCTACCAGGACGTCGAGAGCGCCAACTTCCAGAAGAGCGACGTGGACATCTTTACGCTCGGCGTCGTGTACCGCTTCTTCTAGGAAAGTTAGCGCAGTGCAAGAGATCGGTGCCTGACACCGGTCTCAGAAATTGGGGACAGACCCTATATTTCGACATGCGAGAAATAGGGTCTGTCCCTATTTTTTTGTCAGGTTGCGTAGCGCTTCCGTCAGGGCGCCGTTCGGCGAGAACTCCTCGAGGACGGTGAAGTGGTCGTGGCCGGCCAGGCCGAGCGCCTTGGCCTTCGCCTTCTTCGCATATTCCTCGGATTGGCGCTGCAGCTCCGGCAGTTCCGCCTTGCCATAGGCGATGACCAAGGGTTTCCCGGAAACAGGAAGGAGCATCGGACTGTTGCGCTTCTGCTCCGCCTCATCCAACCGCAGCTTGTCGTTGATGTAGGAGAGCCGCATCGGCTCGAGGTCGTAGATGCCGCTGATCGCGAGCCCGGCCTGCACGGCGGGATGGCCCATGCACATGGCCGTCAGATGGCCGCCGGCCGACCAGCCCGAGAGCACGATGGTCTTGTATCTTTTGGAAACGAAATCCAAAGCCAGGCGGATTTCCGCCACGATGCCGTCGAGGCGGATCTGCGGCGCGAGGGTATAGCCGACCAGCGCGACGCCGATGCCGTGGGCGAGGGGGCCGGCGGCCAGGAAGGCGAACACTTCCTTGGCGCGCATCTGCCAGTAGCCGCCGTGGATGAACACCAGCAGCGGGCGGGCGGGATCCCCCGGGAAATGGTCGAACCGGTTGCGCTCGGCCTGGCCGTAGCGCAGGTCCATGGTGGCGGAATGGGCCGCCCTCAGCCGGTCGCTGCGGGCCTGCCAATCCGTGACAATTTCCGCGCTGTTCCGGACCGCCGCGCCGTTGTTGTAGGCGGCGTCGAGGGCAGCCCGGTCCATTCCGCGATAAAGTGCGCCCATATGGGACAGGTAGCCGATGCGATCGAGGAAGTGTACAGGCGGGTCGAGGCCAACGCCTCGAACCCGGTGTTCATCCACGTAGTGCCGAAGGGCAAGGCGCTCGAGCGCGCCGCCGCGGTCGAGAAGATGCCCAAGGTCTCGCCGCTCTGGGGCAAGCCCTTCGTGGTGAAGGACAACCTCGACGTCGAGGGCCTGCCGACCACCGCGGGCTGCCCGGCCTTCACCTACACGCCGAAGAAGACCGCCACCGCGGTGCAGAAGCTGCTCGACGCGGGCGCGGTGCTGGTCGGCAAGACCAACATGGACCAGTTCGCCACCGGCCTCACCGGCACCCGCACGCCCGGCGGAGCGGTGAAGAACGCCTTCGACCCGAAGTACATCAGCGGCGGCTCGAGCTCGGGCTCGGCGGTCGCGGTGGCGCTCGGCATCGTCGGCTTCTCGCTCGGCACCGACACCGCCGGCTCGGGCCGCGTGCCGGCGGCGTTCAACGGCCTGGTCGGCTTCAAGCCGACGCGCGGCCTGGTGTCGACCGCCGGCATGGTGCCGGCGGTGCGCTCGCTCGACTGCCTGTCGGTGTTCGCGCTGTCGTGCAGCGAGGCGCAGCAGGTGCTCGACGCGATCGCCGGGCCGGACGCCGAGGACCCGTACTCGCGCAGCGGCAACCCGGTGCAGTTCTCGCCGCAGCAGTTCAAGTTCGCGGTGCCCTCGCACCTCGAGTTCCACGGCGACTCGGGCTACGCCAAGCTGTTCGCGCAGGCGATCCTCAAGCTGCGCCAGATCGGCGGCACGCCGGTCGAGATCGACTTCGCGCCGTTCGTCGAGGCGGGCGCGCTGCTCTACGGCCCCTGGGTCGCCGAGCGCGCGGCGCACCTCGAGGCGCAGATGGACAAGATGCTGCCGGTGACCAAGGAGATCCTCGAGACGGCGAAGAAATACTCGGCGCTCGACTTCTTCAAGGCGCGCAACCGGCTCGACGAGCTGAAGCAGAAGGGCCGCGAGACCTTCAAGCAGGCCGACGTGATCTTCGTGCCGACCGCGCCGACCATCTACCAGCTGGCGCAGGTGGAGAAGAAGCCGGTCGAGCTGAACAACCACCTCGGCCACTACACCAGCTTCGCCAACCTGATGGACCTCGCCGCGGTCAGCCTGCCCGCCGGCATGCGGCAGGACGGCGTGCCGTTCGGCGTCAGCCTGATCGCGCCGGCGTTCAGCGACAAGGCCCTGCTGGCTCTCGGGCAGCGCTTCCTGGGGTAGCTAGCGGGCGGGGACCTCGCCGCGCGCGCACCAGACGCGCGCCTTCAGCGTGAACGCGCCGCTACCGAGCCGCTTGCGCAGGCGCGAGGCGAGTTCCTGCCGCTTGTCCTCGGCAAGCGAAACGACGTAAGCGCCGCCAGGCCCCACGCCGCCGAGAAACGGCCCCCAGTAGTCGTCGAACGACTCGAAGGCCTGGTCGATCGCCAGGGCCTTGTCCTGCACGTTCACCAATCCGGCGCTTTTCCACAGCGCGCCGAGCTGGCCCTGGCGGGTCAGCTTCATGTTGCGCTCGTGCTTCGGCGCGGCCGCCGGGTCGAGCGCCACCACCTCGTCCCAGAACATCCTGAGCGACTCCATGCCGTCGCCGTAGTCCCACACGCAGGAGCTCACCGCGCCGCCCGGCCTGGTCACCCGGCGCATCTCGGCGATCGCCTTGTCGTGGTCCGGAACGAAGTTGATCACCAGCATCGACAGGGCGTGGTCGAAGGAGGCGTCGGGAAACTTGAGCGCCTGCGCGTCGGCGACCTCGAAGCGCACGCGGGCCGACTTCGCGTTGCGCCTGGCGGCGCCGATGAAGCCTTCGGAGGGATCGATGCCGACGATCTCGCTCGAGGGCAGGGCCGCCTCGAGCGCCGTGGCGAGCGAGCCAGTGCCCGTGCCGACGTCGAGCACGCGCTGGCCGTTCTTCGGCCCGGCGAACTCGACCATCTTGGGCGCCAGCTGGCGGCTCCAGCGTCCCATGTAGGCCTCGTAGCCGGCGGCCAGGGTGAACATCTTCTTTTCGGCTTCGGTCGGCTGCTGTGCCATGGCCTGGCGGGAAGTTTGATTGATTCCGAAAGCTGAGTAAATGGGGCGCCTCGCAGTAGACTCTTGCCACTGGAGGAGCAATGGACAAGCTGCGCGCCATGGCGGGCTTCGTGCGCATCGTCGACAAGGGGAGCCTGACGGCCGCCGCGGCCGAGCTGGGCATCTCGCTGCCATCCATGGTGCGCACGCTCGCCGCGCTCGAGCGCGAGCTAGGCGCCACGCTTCTGAACCGCACCACGCGGCGCATCAATCTCACCGACGAAGGCCGGCAGTATCTCGAGCAATGCCGCAGCGTGCTGGCGCAGGTGCAGGAAGCGGAAGCAAAGCTGCTGTCGCGGCGCACTACCCCGCGCGGCAGGCTGGCCGTCACGGCGTCGGTGCTGTTCGGGCGCAACTACGTAGCCCCGCTGGTGAGCGAATTCCTGCAACGCCATCCCGAGGTCAGCGCCGAGCTGCTGTTCGTCGACCGAGTGGTAAACCTGGTGGAGGAGGGGGTGGACGCGGCGATCCGCATCGGGCGGCTGGCCGATTCCTCGCTTGCGGCGATCCCGCTCGGCGAGATGCGGCGCGTGGTCTGCGCCAGCCCGGCCTACCTGCGCAGCCACGGCGTGCCGCGGCGGCCGGAGGAGCTGCGCGCGCACCGCTGCGTGCGCTTTACCGGGCTCGCGCCGCATGCGGAATGGGTGTTCCGCTCCCCGGCGCGCAAGGTCGCCATCGCCAGCGTGATGACCTGCAACCAGGCCGACGCCGCGATCGAAGCCTGCGCCGCCGGGCTCGGGCTCGGCGCGTTTTTCTCCTACATGGTGGCGCCGCTGGTGCGCGCCGGCCGGCTGCGCTACGTGCTGGAGGAGTTCGAGGTCGACGCGGTGCCGGTGACCTTCCTCTACCCGCAGTCGCGCATGCTTTCGCCCACCGTGCGCGCTTTCGCAGACCTGTGCGCGAAGAAGCTGCGCGCCACCCGCTTCGACTGACGGCTACTTCTAAATGGGGACAGACCCTATTTTTCTCATCTAGCGAGGTGCAGACGTCGCCCCCGCGAAAGCGGGGGCCCAGGTTGCGCTCAACTAGTCGCGGGTTCCCGCTTTCGCGGGAACGACGGATTGGCGCTTCTAAGAATAAATGGGGTCTGACCCCATTTATTTCTTGAACGCGCCGGCGGTGACGACCGACAGCCGCGCCGGGTCGATGTGGCGCTTGAGCGCGGCGTGCACCTCGGCGGGGGTCAGCGCGGCGATCTTCGCCTCGAACTCGACGTCCCAGGCGAAAGTGCGCTTGGCGAACAGGTAGGAGCCGAGGCGGCCGGCGAGCGCGCGGTCCTGCGTGCGCTGCATGCGGCGCGCCTCGAGCAGCGCCTTCTTCGCGTCCGCCACCTCGGCGTCGGCGAAGCCGCCTTCCACCGCGCGCGCCAGCTCCTCGCGGATCGCGCTTTCGACGCGGCCGCGGTTCTCGGGCGCGAAGATCGCCGAGACGCGGAACGAGGCCGATTCGTCGAACGCGCTCGAGTTGAAGGCGGTATAGGTGCTGTAGGAGAGGCCTTCCTTCTCCCGCACGCGCGCCGGCACGCGTGCCACCGACGAGGAGCCGAGCATGTGGTTGGCCAGCACCAGGGCGGGGAAGTCGGGATGGTCGTCGCGCATCTTCAGGTTGAGCCCGCCGCGCAGCACCGCGTTCGCCTTGTCGGGCGTGATCAGGTCGTCGCCGAAGCGCGGGCGCTCGAAATAGCGCGACGGCACGCGCGCGAACGGGCGCGGCGTCTTCCAGCCGCCGAACAGCTCCTCGGCGAGCTTCGCCATCTCGTCGGGGTCGAACTCGCCGACCACCACCAGGTCCGCGGCGGTGGCGCCGAACAGGTCGCGGTAGCAGGCCACCGCGTCCTGCAGCGTCGCCTTGCGCATCCAGCCGATGCGCTCCTCGATGGTCGGCGTGTAGTGCGGGTGGCCCTCGGGGTACGCGCTCAGGTGCCGCGCCAGGCGCACGCCGGCGAGCGCCGCCGGGTCGCCGCGCTGCGCCTCGGCCGAGGTGAGCGAGGCGCGCTTCAGCTCGTCGAACTCCTGCGCCGGGAAGGACGGCTCGCGCAGCACCTCGGCCGCCAGGCGCAGGGTGGCGGCGAGGTTCTCGCGCCGCACCTCGATGCTCGCGCCGTCGCCGCCGATCGACACCGTGGCGTTGAGCCGGTCGAAGGCGTCCTTCAGCTCGGCGCGGCTGTGCTTCTTCGAGCCGCGCATCAGCATGCCGCCGGCGTAGCTGCACGCCGCCTCGCGGTTGGTCAGGCTCTTCTCGTCGCCCCAGTGCAGCGTGAGGGTGGCGATCACGCGCCCGCCGCGCGTCTTCTTCGGCAGGAAGGCGGCGTTGATGCCGTTGGCGAGTCGCTTCCTCACCACGCGCGCCTCGATGTTCTGCGGCGACGGGTCGAAGGTCTCGCCCAGGCGCATGGCGTCGCCCTCGGGACGGAAGGCGGCGAGCGCCTCCGCCAGGCCGGTGGCGGCCGGGATCTCGGCGCGCTCCGGCGCGCCGGCGGGGATGAACTCGCCGACCACGCGGTTGGCCGGCTTCAGGTAGTGCGCGGCGACGCGCTGCACGTCGGCGGGCGTGACCTTGCGCAGCCGCTCGCGGTACAGGAAGTACAGGCGCCAGTCGCCCATGGCCTGGAACTCGGACAGCGCGCGCAGGTAGGCGGCGGTGTCGAGCTGGGTCTTCTCGAAGTCGTTCAGCAGGCGCGTGCGCGCGCGCTCGATCTCGTCCGCCTTGGGCGGCTCGCGCACGATGCCCTCGACCGCCTCGATCAGAGCGGCGCGCGCCGGCGGCAGCGGCGCCGACTTGTCGAGCGTCGCGCCGAACGACATGAAGCCGGGGTCGTGCAGCGCCCGCTCGGAGGCCCAGCTGCTCGCGGCGAGGCCTTTCTGCACCAGCGCGCGGTGCAGGCGCCCGCCCGGCGCGTCGCCGAGCACCTGCGTCAGCACGTCGACCGCCGGGTAGTCGGCATGGCCGCCCGCCGGCGCGCGGTACATCGAGATCAGCAGCTGGTTGTCGCCGGTGCGGCGCAGCGTCACGTTGCGCTCGCCATCCTGGGTCGGCTCGCGCGTGTAGAGCGCCGGCAGCGCGCGGCTCGGGCGGGGAATCGCGCCGAAATGCTTCGCCGCCAGCGCGACCGCGCGCGCCTCGTCGAAGCGGCCGGCGACGATCAGCATCGCGTTGTCGGGCTGGTACCAGGTGCGGTAGAAGGCCTGCAGGCGGTCCACCGGCACCTGCTCGATGTCCGAGCGGTTGCCGATGATGGCGTTGCCGTAGTTGTGCCACGGGAAGGCGAGCTGCAGCACGCGCTGGAACAGCACCCCGCCGGGGCTGTTCTCGCCCGACTCGAACTCGTTGCGCACCACCGTCATCTCGCTGTCGAGGTCCTCGCGCGTGATGCGCGCGTTCACCATGCGGTCGGCCTCCAGGCTGAGCGCCCAGTCGAGGTTGTCGTCGGTGGCGGCGAAGGTCTCGAAGTAGTTGGTGCGGTCGCTGGAGGTGGTGCCGTTCCACCGCGCGCCGCGGCGCACCAGCTCGTCCTTCACGCTGGGACGGCGCGCGGTGCCCTTGAACAGCATGTGCTCGAGCAGGTGCGCCATGCCCTTCTCGCCGTAGCCCTCGTGGCGCGAGCCGACCAGGTACACGACGTGCACGGTGATGGTGTCGATGCCGGGGTCGGGCAGCATCAGCATGCGCATGCCGTTCGGCAGCCGGTACTCGGTGACGCCCTCGATCGAGTGCGTCTTCTGTGCGCCCTGCGCGAGCGCCACCGCGGCGCACAGCATCAACCACAGGGCAAACGACAATCGCTTCATAGCAGCCAATCGAAAAGGTGCAAAGCCAGGAGCCCGGATGCGATCGTAGCGAAGGTGTAGCGGAACCGCCATGCCACCCCGATCGCCACCGCGCCGGCCAGCAGGCGCTCGTTTTCCAGGGACAGGACTAGGACTTCCTTTTGCAGCGCCAGTTCCGGCGCCCAGATCGCGGTCAGCACCGCCGCCGGCACGTAGCGCAGGGCCCGCCGCAGCAGCGGCGGGGTCTCCACCCCCGGCGGCAGCAGCAGGAAGGACGCCCGCGCCAAATAAGTCACGACCGCCATGCCGAGGCCCGTCAGCCAGAGCGAGAGGGTCACGCCGCGGGGGTCCTTCTCTCGAACACCATGCCGGCCGTGATGCCGACCGCCGCCGCCAGCAGGACCGACAGCTTGAGCGGCAGGGCGTGGCCGGCGATCACGGTGATCCCGGCGGCTAGCGCCGCGGCCACCATCGCGCGGTCGCGCAGCAGCGGCACCGTCATCGCGATGAAGGCGAGCGGCGCGGCGAACTCCAGGCGCCAGGAGGCCGGCACGCCGGCCCCGATCACCACCCCGGCGAGCACCGCGGCCTGCCAGGCGAGCCAGATGCTGACGCCGGCGCCGAGGAAGTACTCGAGCTTGCCGGCCTCGTCCTGACGGTCGGAGTAGCGCTGCAGCATCAGGCCGTAGACGTTGTCGGCGGTGAGGTAGCCGAGCAGCAGCCGCCAGCGCAGCGGCGCGTGCGCGAAGTGCAGCCGCAGCGAGGCGCTGTACATCATGAAGCGCAGGTTGATGATCAGCGTGGTGAGCACCACCAGCAGCACCGGCGTGCTGGAGGCGAGCAGCTGCGCCGAGGCCACCATCGACGCGCCGGCGAACACCACGATCGACATGACCATCGCGACCAGCGGCGGGATGCCGCTCGCCACCATCGCCACGCCGGTGATCACGCCGAA
>DASUZH010000219.1:0-2165 GCA_036376975.1 Burkholderiales bacterium
GCCGCCACGGCTGCGACCTCGGCCAGGGCTACCTGTTCGGGCTGCCGGTCCCCGCCGAGCAGCTGGTGGCCCTGCTAGGCCGCGCCGCCTAGCTTCTTCTCCAGCCGCCGCAGGAACACGGTCATCTCCTTCTCGGCCTGGCGGTCGCCCTTGCGGCCCGCGGCCTCGATGCCCTTGCGGTAAGCTTCCATGGCCTCCGCGCTCTCGCCCAACACTCGCCCAAGCGCCTTCCAGGCCGCCGAGTAGAGCGGATCGCGCGCCACCGCCTCGCGCAGCTGCGTCGCCGCATCTTCCTGGCGGCCGGCCTTCTCGTACTCGAGGCCGAGCGAGTAGCGCAGCAGCGCGCCGTCGCGCGGACCGCCGAGCAGCTTCTCTAGGTTCGAAATCACTCGGCTAAGATACGCGCCATGAAGACCGTGATCCAGACGAAGGACGCGCCCGCGGCGATCGGCACGTATTCGCAGGCCGTGCGCGCGGGCGATACCGTCTATCTGTCGGGGCAGATCGGCCTCGACCCCGCCACCATGCAGATGGCGGAGGGGGTGGAGGCGCAGACGCACCGGGTGTTCCGCAATCTGGCGGCGGTGGCCGACGCCGCCGGCCTCAAGCTCGACCAGGCGGTGCGCATGACGGTGTACCTCACCGACCTGTCGCACTTCGCGCGCGTCAACGAGATCATGGCGCAGTACGTGCGCGAGCCCTTCCCGGCGCGCGCCGCGGTCGGCGTCGCCTCGCTGCCGCGCGGCGCGCTGGTCGAGATCGACGCGATCCTGCACGCGGGGTGAAGCTCGAAAAGCTCGGGCTGCGCTCGCGGTTCGACTTCGTGCTTCACCTGCCGCTGCGCTACGAGGACGAGACGGTCCTCGCCGACCCGCAGCAGGCTCGCGCCGGCACCCCGGTACAAGTGCAGGCCCGGGTGGTACGCGCCGACGTGGTCTACCGCCCGCGTCGCCAGCTGGTAGTGCACGCCGAGGGCGTGGCGCTGCGCTTCTTCAACTTCTGGGGCAGCCAGCTGAAGCAGTTCCAGCGCGCCGCCGAGACCGGCAGGCTGGTGCGCGCGTTCGGCGAGGTGCGGCCGGGGTTCTTCGGCGCGGAGATGGCACACCCGCGCGACCAGTTCGTCGACGCGGACACGCCGCTGCCAACGTCGCTGACGCCGATCTACCCGACTACGTCGGGAGTGTCGCAGAAGGAGATCCGCGCCGCGGTCCTCCGGGCGCTCGACGAGGGGCCGCTCGGGGATACGCTGCCCGCCGCGGTCAGAAAACAATACGAGCTCGACGGGTTCGCGGAGAGCGTGGAGGTGCTGCACCGGCCGCGGCCGGGCAGCGATGTCGAAGCGCTCGCCGACCACACCCACCCGGCCTGGCGGCGCATGATCTTCGACGAGCTGCTCGCCCAGCAGCTTTCGATGCGCTTCGCCTACCGCAAGCGGCGCGCGAGCAGCGCGCCGGTGTTCCAGGCCGGCGGCAAGTTCATGAAGGCGTTCCTCGGCCGGCTGCCGTTCCGCCTCACCGGCGCGCAGACCCGCGCCATGAACGACGTGCTGGGCGACCTGCGCGAGCCGCACCCGATGCAGCGCCTGCTGCAGGGCGACGTCGGCAGCGGCAAGACCATCGTCGCGGGCCTCGCCTGCCTGGCGGCGGCCGACGCCGGCTGGCAGGCCGCGGTGATGGCGCCGACCGAGATCCTCGCCGAGCAGCACTGGCGCAAGTTCAACGACTGGTTCGCGCCGCTCGGCGTGCCGCTCGCCTGGCTGCACGGCGGCCTCGGGCAGGCCGAGAAGCGCTCGGCGCTGCGCAGGCTGAAGGGCGGCGAGTGCGCGATCGTGGTCGGCACGCATGCGCTGGTGCAGAAGGGAGTCGAGTTCAGGCGCCTCGGCCTGGCGGTGATCGACGAGCAGCACCGCTTCGGCGTGCAGCAGCGCGTGATGCTCAGGCGCAAGGCCGAGGAGGCGGTGCCGCACCAGCTGATGATGAGCGCGACGCCGATCCCGCGCACGCTCTCGATGACGCTCTACGCCGACCTCGACGTCTCGGTGATCGACGAGATGCCGCCGGGACGCCGGCCGGTCGCCACGCGCGTGTTCTCGGCGGCTCGGCGCGGCGAGGTGCTGGCGCGCGTGAGCGCCGCCTGCGCCGAGGGGCAGCAGGCCTACTGGGTAT
>DASUZH010000220.1:0-3062 GCA_036376975.1 Burkholderiales bacterium
CGCGCTGAAGTTCAAGCACGCGCTGTTCAAGAAGCCGCTGTCGCTCGAGGAGTACCTGGCGGCGCGGCCGATCGCCGACCCGCTGCACCTCTTCGACTGCGTGATGCCTTGCGCTGGCGCGGAGGGGTTCCTGGTTCTTTCTGAGGAAAAAGCAAAATCGCTGGGCGTGAAATACGCTCGCATCCTTGGGACGATCGAAAGACACAATGCCTTCTCCGACGATCCCATCCAGGTGCGCGGCGGCTGGGCGCTCGACCGCGACGACCTCTACGCGCAAGCCGGTTTGGGCCCCCAGGAAATGGACTTCCTCCAGACCTACGACGATTACCCGGTGATCGTCGCCATGCAGCTCGAGGACCTCGGCTTCTGCGAGAAGAACGCCGCCCCGGCTTTCATCCGCGGCAACACCTTTACCCACGACGGCTCCCTTCCCCACAACACCTCCGGCGGCCAGCTCTCGGTCGGCCAGGCCGGCGCAGCCGGCGGCTTCCTCGGCCTGGTGGAAGCGGTTCGCCAGCTCACCGGCCAGGCGGACGGCAGGCAGGTGAAGGACGCGAAGCTCGGGCTGGTCAGCGGCTTCGGCATGATCAACTTCGACCGCGGGCTGGGCTCGGGCGCCGCCATCCTTTCATGCTGACAAGGCCAAAGCGGAAGAACCCGGTCCTGCGGACCCGCCTGCCCACCCTGCCGCCGGGCGCGCGCAGCCGCGCAGCGCTCGGCCTCACGGCGGCGGCGGCGCTCGGCCGCTTCGAGCTCCAGCAATGCAAGGATTGCAGTGCCGTGCAGTACCCCCCGCGGGAAGCTTGCCAGCGTTGCCTCTCCGTAAAGCTGGCCTGGAAAGGCCAGCGCAGCGGCGGAGAGCTGATTTCCGAAACCAGGCTGCACCACAGCAACGATCTGTTCTTCCGCGAGCGGCTGCCCTGGCGCCTCGGCCTGGTCAAGCTCGACTGCGGCCCAACGGTCGTGGCGCATTTGCACGAAGGCGTGAAGGAGCGAGTCGACGTGCGGGCGATGCTCGACCGCGCCGGACAGGCCGTGCTCGCGGCGGTACCCGAAAAGGAGGCAGTGAACATGGCAGAAGACCGCCAGTTGCGCGAATTCACCTGCGACCCGAAGTTCCGCAAGGTGCTGGTGACCGACGGCAAGACTGCATTGGGTCAGTCCTTAGTAAAAAGCTTAGTAGAGGCAGGTGCAGACCTGGTGTGGGTCGGCTACTCGGAGCCGTGGAAGCAATTCGCGGGGTTCGAGGAGCTGAAGAAGATCCCGCAGGTCACCCTGCTCCCGCTCGACGTCACCGACTCGAAGAACGTACGCGAGGTGGCCGCCGAGATCGGCGGCAAGGTCGACATCCTGGTCAACAACGCCGAGTTCCACCGCGCCTTCGGCATCGCCAACCGCGCCGGCGTGGAGACGGCGCGCTCGGAGATGGACGTCAACTACTTCGGCCTGCTGCGCCTGGCGCAGGAGTTCGCGCCGGTGATGCGCGCGCGCGGCGCCGACGGCCAGTCGAGCGCGGTGGCCTGGGTGAACCTGCTGTCGATCTACGCCCTCGCCAACTTCCCGCCGCACGGCACCTTCTCGGCCTCCAAGGCCGCGGCGCATTCGCTCGCGCAGTGCCTGCGCGCCGAAATGCGCCCTGCGGGCGTGCGCGTGGTCAACGTGTTCCCCGGCCCGATCGACGACGAATGGAACCAGCTGCAGCCGCCGCCCAAGGTCGCGCCCGCGGCGCTGGCGAAGGCCATGGTGAAGGCGCTGCAGGACGGCATCGAGGACGTCTATCCCGGCGACGTGGCGCAGGAGTGGCTCGAGCGCTGGCGCGACAATCCCAAGGCCCTGGAACGGGAGCTGTCGGCATGAACGTCCTTTCGGAACTCACGAAGAACCTTGTTTCCGGAAAAATCCGGGTGATCGACCTTACGCAGACCCTCTCGCCCGAATTCCCGCACATCTCGCTGCCGCCCGAGATGGGCCAGGCCTGGCCGTTCCGCATCGAGGAGGTGTCGCGCTACGACGAGCGCGGTCCGGCCTGGTACTGGAACAACTTCTCCTGCGGCGAGCACACCGGCACCCACTTCGATGCGCCGGTGCACTGGGTCTCGGGCAAGGACCTGCCGAACAACGCGGTCGACACCATCCCGCCGCAAAACTTCGTCGGTCCGGCGTGCGTGATTGATTGCAGCAAGGAGTCCGCGAAGGACGCTGATTTCTTGTTGAACAAAAAAATGATTTTGAACTGGGAGAAGAAGCACGGGAAGATCCCGCGACGGGCCTGGGTGCTGATGCGCACCGACTGGTCCAAGCGCAGCGAGGACGCCGCGGCGTACCAGAACTACGACGAGACCGGCCAGCACACGCCGGGGCCGGACGTCGACGCGGTGAAATTCCTGGTCGAGGAGCGCGACATCCTCGGCTTCGGCACCGAGTCGATCGGCACCGACGCCGGCCAGGCCTACCACCTGCGGCCGCCCTACCCCTGCCACTACTTCATGCACGGCGCCGGCCGCTACGGCCTGCAGTGCCTGAGCAACCTCGACCGGCTGCCGCCCACCGGCGCGGTCGTCATCGCCGCCCCGCTCAAGATCCGCAACGGCAGCGGCAGCCCACTGAGAGTGATCGCCCTCGTATGAAAATCTGGTTCCAGGGAGCAACCGACCGCGCGCTGATGTCGCCCTACATCGCCAAGGTGGAGGCGCACTTCAAGACCGTCCTCGACGCCGGCACCACGTTCAGCTTCAACACCACCACGCCGCCCGCGACCACCACGCATGCGCTCACCGAGTACCGCGTCGGCCAGAACTTCATCAAGAACGCGATCAAGGCGGAGAAGGAAGGCTACGACGTGGTCGCCGTGACGCACTTCCAGGATCCGGGCCTGTCGGAGGCCAAGGCGGCGGTCGGCATCCCGGTTCTCGGGCTGGGCGAGACAACGCTGCACTTCTCGCTCACGCTCGGCCGCAAGATCGGCCTGGTGACGATCAATCCGGCGTTCATCCCCTGGCACGAGGACCAGATCATCAAGTACGGGATGCAGCAGCGGGTGGTCGGCGTAAATGCAGTCGATG
>DASUZH010000221.1:0-7278 GCA_036376975.1 Burkholderiales bacterium
GAGAAGCTGCGCGAGAGATCGCCGATCTCGTCCGCCGCGCCCGAGCCCGAGGCGAGGCGCCGGATGCGGCCGCGCGCATCGATGGCCGACTCGGCCTCGTCGCGCAGCCGCCGGATGCGCACCGACAGGCTCGTGGCGAAGCCGATCAGCGCCGCGGCGGCGGCGGCGAAAGCCGCAAGCGTGAACAGCACGAGGCGCTCCAGCGCGGCGCTTTTCACGGACATGGCCGAGTTGGTGGTTTCTTCGGTCACCACCGCGCCGCTGACCTCGTCGCCGTTCCAGATCGGGTGCGCCGCCGACATCACCACCGCCCGCCCGTCGCGAGTGCGGCGGGTATGGGTCGCCGGCGTTCCCTGCAGCGCGGCGGCCACCTCCGGGCCGGTGGCCAGCACATCCTCCGGCTGCGCTTCAACGAAGTCCTCGGTCGGCCGCGGGATCAGCCAGCCGATAAGCGGCTGCCACCAAGGGGCCTCGGAGGCGACCTCCGCCGCGCGCCGCAGGCTGCCCGCCGAGGCGAGCACCTGGTAGCCGCGATCCACTACCCAGATGCGCGAAGAAGAGCGCTGCAGCCCGAGCAGAATGGCATCGACCTCGTCGTCGCGCCCCGAGCCGCTGGCGAGAAGTTGCGGCCGCTCGTGCAGCGCGGTAGCCACGGCGCGTGCGGTGGCGAGCAGCGACTGCTCCTGGCTCTCGAGCAGGAAGCGCTCGACCTCGTTTACGTAGAGCGTGCCGGCGAGAGGAAGCGCCAGCAGCACCAGCGCGACAAGCGCGAGCTTGGCGCGCAATCCGAAGCGCGGCAGCTTCAAACCTTCCACCGGTATCCCATGCCGTAGACGGTGTCGATGGCATCGAATGCGGGGTCGGCGGCGATGAATTTCCTGCGGATGCGCTTGATGTGCGAGGTGATGGTGCCGTCGTCGACCACCAGGTTTGCCTCGCGCATGAGCTGGTCGCGGTTCTTCACGTGCTCCGGAAACTTGGCGAGGGTATGCACCATCCAGAACTCGGTCAGCGTGAGCGCGACCGCGGCGCCGCGCCAGGTGACGCTGAAGCGCTTGAGGTCGAGCACCAGCGGGCCGCGCTCCAGGCGCTCGGGCGCCTCCTCCGGCTTGCCCGCGAGATCGGCGCGGCGCAGCAGGGCGGCGATGCGAGCGAACAGGTGCGGCAGGCTGACGTCCTTGCTGAGGTAGTCGTCGGCGCCAAGCCGCAGCCCGGCGACGACGTCGAAGTCGCTGTCGCGCGCGGTGAGGAAGATGATCGGCAGCGTCGCCGAGAGCGCGCGCAGCTCGCGGCACAGCGCGAATCCGCCGTCGACGTCGCCGCCGAGCCCGATGTCGATCAGCGCGAGGTCGGGCAGCCTGGTTCTCATCGCCGCGAGCGCCTCGGCGCGGGCGGCATAGGCCGCCACCTCGAAGCCGTGCTTGCGCAGCGCCTCGGCGTAGTTCGCCCGGATGGCGGGCTCATCCTCGACGATGGCGATGCGGCGGCTCATGTGCGGCGAAGCACTATAGCCGATGGCGCGGCCTCACCGGCCGCCTGTCAGCGGTTTGCCAGAATTGCTCGGCGCTTTGCCTTCGCGTGGTCGAGTTGCGCGCCGCTGAAGCGCGCTCAATGGCTCCAGAGAGACTCGGGGAGACAGGGAATGCGATACCGCCAAGCGATGGGCAATGCGATGGACGTGCTGACTTTTCTCGCCGCTGCCGCGGCGCTCGGGCTGGGCGTCGGCACGGTGCTGGGCGTTCTCGCCCTGGTGCTCGCCGCCCCGGCGCATGCCGGCCAGGCGACCGCCGGCAACCTTCTCCTGCACCGTCAGGCGGGCGAGCGCGCGGTGCCGGCGCCGCTGGTTTCCACCGACACCAGCTTCCGCTCCGACGGCCCGATCCTGCGCGTGCGCATCGTGCAGGCCTTCCGCAATCCGTTTCAGGATGTGCAGGAGGGCCTGTATGTGATCCAGCTACCGCAGGACGCCACTCTCGACCGCATCGCGGTGAGGGTGCAGGAAAGCGGGCACGACGACGATGAGGAGAACGGCGGGTGGGACGGGGTCGATGCGGCGGCGAACCCCGCCTTGCTTTCCAGCGCCGACGGCGCCGGCGTCATCAGCCGGGCGATCGCGGGAATCGAGCCCGGCGAGACGGTATTGATCGAGCTGGAATACCAACAGGTGGCGCGCTATGACCGCGGCAAGCCGGGCTCGCGGCTACTGACTCAACTGCCGATTCGCGCTCTGGGGATGGGCCGGCGACGCCCGCAGCCCTTTGCGGCGCGTGAACGCTACCGGTCGGTGCCGCTGGGCGTCGAGGCGGCCTGGCGCACCGCGGCGCCCGCGCAGGGCGCGCCGTGGCTTTGGCTGGTGCCGCTCGTCGCCCTCTACGTCGCCGTCGCCTTCTTCAGCTGATCGAGCTGCAAGACCTTGACCCGGACCACGGGCTTGTCCTTCGCCTCTTCGCGCTCGCGCGCCTGCTGCAGGCTTTGCTGGCGGCGGATCTTCTCGAAGGTCTTGCGCACGTCCGTGTCGAAGCTCGGACGGTAGCGAAAATCGGAGTCGAGGATGTGTTTCATGGGCAGCATTGTTCCAGCGCTTCCTAGCGGTCCGTGCTGCGCCGCGTCTAATCTTTCCGGACTAGGCGGCAACGCGCTCCAGTAGCACGCCCACTACACGCGTCGCCGGAGCGATTGGGGGTTCTGCTATCGTGCCTGCCATGGCGGACGACAAGCGGCGCGACTTCCTGAAGCTGCATGTAGGCGCCGGTACCGCCTTCGCGGCAGGCCTGGTCGGCGGCGGCGCCGTGGGTGTCGCTACCGACATCCGCTATCTCTGGCAGGTGCAGGAACCGCTTCTGCCGCCCGGTTCCCAGTACTTCTACGCCCAGCACGCCGAAGACGTCATCTTGTGGAACATCCTCTTCGGCGTCCTCAATCGGTACCCGACTACCTATCTAGACGTCGGTGCGTACCATCCGGTCCGATCCAGCAATACGTATCTTTTCTACGAGCGTAACTGCCAGGGTGTGCTGGTAGAGCCAAATCCGGACCTTTGGGAGAACCTGGCGAAGGTGCGGCCGCGCGACGTCCTGATCCGCGGCGGCATCGGAGTCGACGGGAAGGACAGCGAGGCCGACTACTACGTGATCAGCGGTGACGGCCAGCTCAACACCTTCTCCAAGGAAGTGGCCGATGGGTATGCCGCACGCACCGACGGCAGGTTCTCGATCCGAAAGGTGCTACGGCTGCCGCTGCTGGATATCAACCGCCTGATGCAGAAGCATTGGGGCGGGGCGCCCGCCCTGCTATCCGTCGACACGGAAGGATTCGACCTGGCGATCCTGCGCTCAATCGACTGGAAGCGCTACCGGCCAGCGGTGGTATGCGCCGAAACCGGCACCGGGAAGCACCGGCAGCCGATCCTCGAATTCATGGCCGCGCAAGGCTACGATGTGCGCGGCGCCACCTTCATCAACACGATTTTCGTCGACCGCCGCCTGCTCTAGGCGGCTATTTCTTGCGCAGCTTGCGGATCGCGGCGAGCTGAGCGGCGAGCGTTGCCACCTCGGTCTCCACCGCGGCGATTTCCTGCTTGTCCTGCGCCTTGGCGCGGGCCTCCTCGGCCTTCCTGAGGGCCTCGCTCGCCTTCGCCTCGTCGAGGTCCTTGCCGCGGATGGCGGTGTCGGCCAGGACGGTGATCATCTTCGGCTGCACCTCGAGGATCCCGCCGGCGACGAAGATCAGCTGCTCCTCGCCCCCGCCGGCGGGCTTGATGCGCACCGTGCCCGGCTTGATGCGCGTGATGAGCGGCGTGTGGCGCGGGTAGATGCCGAGCTCGCCCGCCTCGCCCGGCAGGACGACGAACTCGGCCTCGCCGGAGAAGATGCTCTCCTCGGCGCTGACGACGTCGACGTGGATGGTGGCTGCAGCCATGTTTACTTGAGGGTCTTCGCCTTCTCGAACGCCTCTTCGATCGCGCCCACCATGTAGAACGCCTGCTCGGGCAGCGCGTCGCATTCGCCGGCGACGATCATCTTGAAGCCCTTGATGGTGTCCTTGAGGGACACGTACTTGCCCGGCGTGCCGGTGAAGTTCTGCGCCACCGTGAACGGCTGCGACAGGAAGCGCTGGATCTTGCGCGCGCGTGAGACCGCCAGCTTGTCCTCGGGCGATAGCTCGTCCATGCCGAGGATCGCGATGATGTCGCGCAGCTCCTTGTAGCGCTGCAGGGTCGCCTGCACCGAACGGGTAGTGTTGTAGTGGTCTTCGCCGATGGTGTTCGGGTCGACCTGGCGGGAAGTCGAGTCGAGCGGGTCGACCGCCGGGTAGATGCCGAGCGCCGCGATGTCGCGCGAAAGCACGACGGTGGCGTCGAGGTGGCCGAAGGTGGTCGCCGGGCTCGGGTCGGTCAGGTCGTCCGCCGGCACGTACACCGCCTGGATCGAGGTGATCGAGCCGGTCTTGGTCGAAGTGATGCGCTCCTGCAGGCGGCCCATCTCTTCGGCCAGCGTCGGCTGGTAGCCGACCGCCGACGGCATGCGGCCGAGCAGCGCCGAAACTTCCGTGCCGGCGAGCGTGAAGCGGTAGATGTTGTCGACGAAAAACAGGATGTCGCGGCCCTCGTCGCGGAAGCTCTCGGCCATGGACAGGCCGGTGAGCGCCACGCGCAGGCGGTTACCCGGCGGCTCGTTCATCTGGCCGAACACCATCGCGACCTTCGACTCCTCGAGGTTGTCGGTCTTCACCACGCCAGCCTCGATCATCTCGTGGTAGAAGTCGTTGCCCTCGCGGGTGCGCTCGCCGACGCCGGCGAACACCGACAGGCCCGAGTGCTGGGTGGCGATGTTGTTGATCAGCTCCAGCATGTTGACGGTCTTGCCGACGCCGGCGCCGCCGAACAGGCCGATCTTGCCGCCCTTGGCGAACGGGCAGATCAGGTCGATCACCTTGATGCCGGTCTCCAGCAGCTCCACCGAGGGCGACAGCTCGTCGAACTTCGGCGCGATCTGGTGGATCGAGCGCTTCTTGTCCGACTTGATCGGGCCGACCTCGTCGATCGGGCGGCCGAGCACGTCCATGATGCGGCCCAGCGTGCCCTTGCCGACCGGCACCATGATCGGCTGGCCGGTGGCCTTGACCTTCATGCCGCGGCGCAGCCCGTCGCTCGAGCCGAGCGCGATGCAGCGCACCACGCCGTCGCCGAGCTGCTGCTCGACCTCGAAGGTGAGCCCCTTCTCGACCAGCGTGTTGTCGGCGCTGTCCTCGAGGAGCAGCGCGTCGTAGACCTTCGGCATCTGGTCGCGGGGAAACTCGATGTCGATGACCGCGCCGATGGATTGAACGATGGTGCCTTGTGCCATGTGCTTTTCCTAAAGTTAGACGGCCGCTGCGCCGCCCACGATCTCTGAAAGTTCCTTGGTAATGCCGGCCTGCCGGTTCTTGTTGTAGACCAGCGTCAGCTCGTCGATCAGGTTGCGCGCGTTGTCGGAGGCGGCTTTCATCGCCACCATGCGAGCCGACTGCTCGGAAGCCATGTTCTCGGCAAGTGCCTGCAGGATCAGCACTTCGACGTAGCGGCGCAGGACCTGGTCGAGCACCATCTTCGCGTCGGGCTCGTAGATGTAGTCCCAGGTCGAATCGGGCGAGCCGAGCTTGTCGCCGGTAAGGGGCAGCAGCTGCTCGACCACCGGCTCCTGCTTCATCGTGTTGACGAAGCGCGTGTAGGCAAGCATCACGCGGTCGGTCTTGCCCTCGAGGAAGGCGTCGGTGATGACCTTCACCGGGCCGATCAGCTTCTCGAGCTGCGGCCGGTCGCCGAGCTGCACCGCCTGCGAGACGATCTTCGCGCCGAGGCGCTGCATGAAGCCGAGGCCCTTGTTGCCCAGCGCGCAGACCTGGATGTCCTCGCCCTGCGCCTGCCACTCCTTGTATTGGGCGAGCACCAGACGCAGCAGGTTGGTGTTGAGCGCCCCGCACAGGCCCTTGTCGGTGGTGACGACGATGATGCCCATGGCCTTCACCGAGTCGCGCTCCACCAAGGCCGGGTGCTTGTACTCCGGGTTGGCGTGCGAGATGTGCGCGGCGACGTTGCGGATCTTCTCGCCGTAGGGGCGCGCATGGCGCATGCGCTCCTGCGCCTTGCGCATCTTCGACGCGGCGACCATCTCCATCGCCTTGGTGATCTTCCGCGTGTTCTGAACGCTTCGGATCTTGACCCGAATTTCTTTTGTGCCGGGCATCTAGAAGCTGCCGTTTTTCTTCCAGTCCGCGATCGCGGCTTTGAGCGCCTTCTCGTCGTCCGCCGACAGGTCCTTCTTCTCGTCCATGGTCTTCACCAGCGCGGCGTACTTCGCCTTCATGTAGTCGCGCATCGACTTCTCGGCGGCAAGGGCCTTCTTCACGTCGATGTCGTCGAAGTAGTCGTTGTTCACCGCGAACAGCGTGAGCGCCATCTCCCACACCTGCTGCGGCTGGTACTGCGGCTGCTTCATGATCTCGGTCACCACGCGGCCGCGCTCGAGCTGCTTGCGGGTCGCCGCGTCGAGGTCGCTGGCGAACTGGGCGAACGCCGCGAGCTCGCGGTATTGCGCCAGGGCGAGACGCACGCCGCCGCCGGTGTCCTTGCGCTTCATGATCTTGGTCTGCGCCGCGCCGCCGACGCGCGACACCGAGATGCCGGCGTTGATCGCCGGGCGGATGCCGGCGTTGAACAGGTCGGTCTCGAGGAAGATCTGGCCGTCGGTGATGGAGATCACGTTGGTCGGCACGAATGCGGTGACGTCGCCCGCCTGCGTCTCGATGACCGGCAGCGCGGTCAGCGAGCCGGTCTTGCCTTTCACCGCGCCCTTGGTGAACTTCTCGACGTACTCCGGATTCACGCGCGCGGCGCGCTCCAGCAGGCGCGAGTGCAGGTAGAACACGTCGCCCGGATACGCCTCGCGTCCCGGCGGGCGGCGCAGCAGCAGCGACACCTGGCGGTAGGCCCAGGCCTGCTTGGTCAGGTCGTCGTAGATGATCAGAGCGTCCTGGCCGCGATCGCGGAAGTACTCGCCCATCGTGCAGCCGGAGTAAGGCGCGATGTACTGCATCGCCGCCGATTCGGAGGCCGAGGCGGCGACGACGATGGTATAGGCCATCGCGCCGTGCTCCTCAAGCTTGCGCACCACGTTGGCGATGGTCGAGGCCTTCTGGCCGATCGCGACGTAGACGCAGAACAGGTCCTTGCCCTTCTGGTTGATGATCGTGTCCACCGCCACCGCGGTCTTGCCGGTCTGGCGGTCGCCGATGATCAGC
>DASUZH010000222.1:0-3504 GCA_036376975.1 Burkholderiales bacterium
GTCGACATGACCAACGCGCAAGCCGCGTACGACTACGTGCTGCAGGTGTGGGTCTAGCCAGGGCCGGGGCGCTCGCCGGCGTCCTGCTGCTGTGGCAGCTGGCCTCGCTCTGGGGCCTGCCCGACTACATCCTCTCGCCGCTCGAGATCGCGCGGCATTTCGTCGCCGCGCTCGGCACGCGCGAGCTGTACGACAACATCGCCGCCAGCCTGGGCCGCGCGCTGCCCGGGTTCGCCATCGGCTCGGCGCTCGGCGCCGCGCTCGGCCTCGCCGCCGGCGTGTCGCGCGGCTTCGACCAGGTGTTCAGCCCGGCGGTGTTCCTCACCTACCCGGTGCCGAAGATCGTGATGCTGCCGATCTTCATGCTGTGGTTCGGCATCGGCGACCTGTCGAAGGTGCTGATCATCGCCCTCGCCTGCTTCTACCCGGTGTTCATCAACGCGTACTACGGCGCGCGCTCGACGCAGAAGATCCTGGTCTGGTCGGGCCTCGGCATGGGCGCGAGCCGCGGCGCCATTTTCCGCCGCGTGGTGGTGCCGAGCGCGCTGCCGCAGATCTTCGCCGGGCTGCGCGTCTCGCTCGCGCTGTCCTTCATCGTCATGTTCGCCGCCGAGATGATCAACGCGCGCTCCGGCCTCGGCCAGCTGATCCGCATCGCCGAGAACAACCTGCGCTTCGACCTGATGTACGTCTCGCTGGTCACTATTGCGATCCTCGGCTACGCCGGCGACTGGCTGCTGACGCGGCTTCGGCAGCGCGCGCTGGCATGGCAGGGGCAGCCGGCATGAGGCGCCTGCTTCCTCTGGCGCTGATCCTCCCCCTGCTCGTTGCATGGGAGGTCGCTGCGCGCAGCGGCCTGTGGAGCCCGCTCATCTTTCCTTCGCTGGTAAAGATCTCCACTGAACTGGTCTCATTTTTTGGAAGAAGCGAGTATCTGCACGAAGCCTGGGTCTCGCTCTACCGCGCGTTCGCCGGCTTCGCGCTCGCCGCCGCGGTCGGCGTGCCGATAGGCATGGTGATGGGGCGCTCGCGCTGGGCGGCCGGGCTGCTCGACCCGCTGTTCTCCGGCACCTACGCGGTGCCGAAGCTCGCGCTGTTCCCGATCTTCATCTTCGTCTTCGGCATCGGCAGCCTGTCGAAGGTGGCGCTGGTGTTCCTCGAATGCCTGTACCCGATCGTGATCGTCACCTCGCAGGGCGCGCGCGGCGTGAACCCGGTGCTGCTGTGGTCGGCGCGCAACATGGGCGCCTCGGCGGCCGCCGCGCTGCGCCGGGTGGTGATTCCCGCCTCGGCGCCGTTCATCTTCGCCGGCTTCCGCGTCGCGCTGCCGATCGCGCTGATCGTGGTGATCATCACCGAGATGGTCAGCTCGGCCGACGGCCTCGGCTACCTGGTGATCTACTCGCTGTCGTCGCTGCGCACCGACCGCATGCTCGCGGTGGTGGTGGTGATCGCCGCGCTCGGCTGGCTGCTCGACCGCGGGCTCGTGATGCTGAGAAACCGGTTGGTATACTGGGAAAGACTCGAAACCTACTATGTGTAAGGGGGCGGCATGAAGGTCCTGGCTTCTTTTCTGTTGTTCGTTTTCTCCCTCACGGCAGCCGCACAGACCCCGCCCACGATCCGCTTCGGCCGCGGCTTCGCCGCCGAGGAGCAGCTCTGGCTGATGAGCGTGCGCAAGGACCTGACGCCGAACCAGGGCAAGGCCTACAACCTGAACCAGATCCTGTTCCAGGCCAACCCCGAGCGCTTCCAGGCGTTCATCGCCGGCGAGCTCGACGGAGGCACCGCGCCGGGCCTGGCGGTGATCTTCGCCCGCGCGCAGGGCGTCGACATGAAGATCGTGGCGAGCATCTGCCTGGAGGCCTCCGGCGCGGGCATCTTCACCACGCAGTACATGGTGAAGGACGACGGCCCGGTCAAGTCGGTGAAGGACCTGAAGGGCGGCACCATCGCGGTGGTCGGCATCAAGACCGCCACCGACCTGTGGGCGCGCGCCGGCCTGCTCAACGCCGGCCTGGTCCCCGACCGGGACACCAAGGTGGTGCCGATGGCGTTCCCCGCGATCGGCGACGCGGTGCGCAGCGGCAAGGTGAGCGCCGGCACCTTCGTCGAGCCGTTCTACTCGGCGGAGAAGGCGAAGGGCGGCCTGCGCACGCTGTTCACCGCGGTCGACTCGATCGGCTACGACCACGAGCTGCTCGACATCTTCTTCGGCGAGAAATTCCTCAAGGCGCACCCCGAGGCGGTGCGCGCCTTCCTCGCCGACTACGTCGCCGTCACCAAGTACTACCTGGCGAACATGGAGCAGGCGAAGACCGACCTGCACAAGGCCGGCTACGTGCGCACGCCGCTGCCGGTGTACCTGAAGACCTCCGACTGGAAGCGCACCCCCGACGGCCGCGTCAACGTCGACAGCCTGAAGAAGCTCGCCACCTTCATGCACGAGAAGCTGCAGTGGCTGGAGAAGCCGGTCAACGTCGACTCGATGGTCGACCAGAGCTACCTGCCGCGCTGAGCGGCTAGCGCTTCTCGGGGGGCAGCTTCTTGATCGGCGCGGCGAACGCCGCGTGCACCGCGCGATCGACCGGCCGGTGCTTCACCTTGCTGCCCGCGGGGTCCTTGCCCAGGTAGTTGTCGCCCTTCCAGTTCCTCGACGGCCGGATCGGCCGCGGCACGAAGCCGCCGCCGCAGTTCGGGCAGACGTTGGCGAGCAGGCCCTCGACGCAGGCGGCGCAGAACGTGCACTCGTAGCTGCAGATGCGCGCCTCCGTCGAATCCGGAGGCAGCGCCTTGTTGCAGTGTTCGCAGGTCGGCCGCAGCTCGAGCATGGGACTCTATTCAAACATATCGGCAACCAACGAATACAGGACTGACACAAATCCGGCGGGCGCCTCCGATAAGGTCGCGGGGCTTCCAAACCCGACCGAGGAAACCGTCATGCAAGCCGCCGCCGTACAGAACGCCGCACCCGCAGTCGACCTCGCCGCGCTCAAGACCCGCCAGCAGGCGGCCTGGGCGAGCGGCGACTACGCCGTCATCGGCACCACCCTGCAGATCGTCGGCGAGTCGCTCGCCGAGGCCTGCGACCTGCGCTGGGACGAGCGCGTGCTCGACGTGGCGGCCGGCAACGGCAACGCCACGCTCGCCGCCGCCCGCCGCGGCAGCCGGGTCGTTTCCACCGACTACGTGCCGTCGCTCCTCGAGCGCGGCGCCGAGCGCGCGCGCGCCGAGCGCCTGGACGTCGACTTCAAGACCGCCGACGTGGAGGCGCTGCCCTTCCGCGACGCGAGCTTCGACGCCGTGCTGTCGACCTTCGGCGTGATGTTCGCCCCCGACCACGCGCGCTCGGCCGCCGAGATGGCGCGGGTGTGCCGCCCCGGCGGACGCATCGGCATGGCCAACTGGACGCCGGCCGGGTTCATCGGCCAGTTGTTCAAGGTTCTTGGCCGCCACCTGCCGCCGCCGGCCGGCGTGCAGTCGCCCTCCCTGTGGGGCAGCGAG
>DASUZH010000223.1:0-2708 GCA_036376975.1 Burkholderiales bacterium
CACGCGGCTGCTCGCCGCGCTGCCGGAGCCGCTGCGCGAGGCGCTGCGCGAGCCTGATGGCGCGAGCGCGGCGATGGTGTCGCTGCTGATCGCGCCCAAGGAGGAGGTGATGCAGAAGCAGCTTGCCGCGGTCGCCGCGGCGAGCATCTTCGCCGATCGCACGCGCGACCTGCTGCCCTTCACGCAGGGCCTCAGCCTCGGCTTCCACCTGCCGGTGATCGACCTGGCGCTCGCCACGGTCAAGCCCGCCTCCGAGAGCACGCGGAAGGCGCTGATCGCCGCGCTCGAGGCGGCGGCCTACGCCGACCGGCGCGTGTCGCTGCACGAGTTCGTGGTGCTCACGCTGGTGCGCGACCAGCTGATGCCGAAGGAGACGGCGGAGCAGGCGAAGAAGCTCGCCGAGCTGGCCGGCCCCGCGGCGACGGTGCTTGCGCTGGTGGCGCACGCCGGGACGCGCGCGGACGCCACCGGATCGCGCCAGGAGGGCGTCAGCGCGGCGCTGCGCGAGGGCGCCAAGATCCTCGGCCTGCCGCCGGAGGCGCCCGCCGCCGCGCCGCTCGGCCTCGAGGCGGCGCGCAACGCGCTCGAGGCGCTGAAGTCCCTCGCGCCGATGCAGAAAGCGGTGCTGGTGAAGGGCCTGTTCGCCACCGTGACCCACGACGGCACGATCCGCGTCGGCGAGGCCGGCCTGATGCGCCTGGTGGGGGCGATGCTCGACTGCCCGCTGCCGCCGCTGCTGTCCGAGCTGGATCCGGCCAGCCTGCAGGCCTAGCAATTCGGGGTCAGAGCACGAACAGCTATTGCTGCCCCTGCTGAGGCTCACGGCGACGAGCACGCCACGCGCTCACCCAAATAGGGATAGAGAACCAGTACAGCGGGCCGAGAACGCCGTGCACGAACGCTGGTAGGAGGAAAGCGTTCAAGCTGTTAGCCGGGTAAGGAAGAAATGGCAGGTCCACTGACGGGATGAAGATCAAGGAAATCAACGACAGGAGTGAAATTGGAAAGTCGACGAAGAATGGCGCGACCCAAGCCAATTGCCATTGAGCATCGAGCTTTGAATCGTACAGATCAACAATAATTAGCCAAGACCAGTACAGGTGTAGTGCGAAGAAAACCGCTCCAACCGAAATGGCGATTCCAGAGGAACTCTTTAGGCTACTTCGCACGGATCGTGCTCTGACCCCGAATTGTCCTAGTTCTTCTTTGCTTCGAGCTTCTTAAGGATGCCGTCGCGGGTTTCCCGCACGGCGGCTGCGTGGGGGCCGCCGGCGGCGAGCGCCTTTTCGGCGATGGGTAACGCTTCTGCGTTGCGACCGAGATCTGACAGAGTCTGCGCGAGGTTGTTCTGCACGATCACCGAGTCGGGTGCGCGCGCGAGCGTGGCGCGCAGCACCTTCTCGGCCTGCGGCAGCTCGCCGAGCGCATGGTGCGCGTTGGCGAGGCCGATCGCGGCCTGCACGTTGGCCGGCCAGCGCTGGAGGAACGCGGCGTAGGCGACGCGGTTGCGCGCGGGCGGGTTGAGCCGCTCGAAGGCGACCAGCGCGCCCAGCCAGCGGCCTTCCTCGGCGGTGGCCGGGATGCGCTCCGGCGGCACCGCGACCATCGCCCAGTAGCCGCTGCGCTTCCAGACGAACTCGTGCATCGCGAACGGCATCTCTTCCCGCTCGGTGATGCCCGAGCGCAGGACCATCATGCCGAGCTTCCAGTCGTAGCCGACTGCCACCGCGTAGTGCCAGCCATCGGAGACGCCGAGGTTCTGCAGTACCACCACCGGCGTGCCGGCGGCGAGCTCGCGCATCAGGTCGAGCTGGCTCGGCGCGAGCTGGTAGGAGACCAGGCCGTGGCGGCGCGCCGCCGCCAGCATCTCCACCTGCAGGCTGCCTTTGCGCGCCGGCAGGTACACCTGCGGCACCAGCTCTTCGGGCGTGGTCTTCGCGCCCGCGCTCACCAGGAGGGTGGCGAGCGCCGCCGGCCCGCACTGGTACTCCTTCTGCGGGAAGAACGGCGTCTCGGTGATCTCGGTCCGCGCCGGCATGCCCTCCGGAAGCCCGTCGAGCAGCGCCGCGGTTTGCGGCGCGAAGCCGGCGCAGCCCTGCAGCGCGGCCGCGGCCGCGCAGACTACGGCTACTTTCTGAAGAAGAACCACCAGACCGCGGCGACCACGATCACCAGGAGCAGGACCGCTCCCGCATCGCTCGCGCCGGCCGGCATGGTGTTGATGCGCTGCGCGAGGCTGCCCGCCTCGGCGTCCGACAGGGCGGCGACGCGGTCCTTCGCCGTCGACGGATCGACGCCCATCGCCTGCAGGCGGCTCTGCACGTCGCCGCGGCTCAGGTACTCGAGCACGGCGGCGCGGTCCGACTGCGCCGGGGTGGCGGTTGCGACCTGGTCGGTACCGATCATTCCGGCCGTCGCCATCTGATACGGCGTCCAGATCATCAGCGCGACCAGCAAGCGGCAGATTGTTCTTGCCCAAGCGGTTTTCATTTTATCTCCTGCTCCTAGCAAAGGTGGTTGAGGGAAGGACAGCGTGACCGAAAAGCCGGCGGCGAGAAATGCGCTGGCCAGCGTAGGCGGGCGAATGTGCCGCACCAACTGCTGTGACAGAATCGGCGACCGATGGTAGAGATTCGTCGACTCGAAGCCGACCTGCGTGTAGCTGTCTCCGGCGAGGTGCGCTTCGACCCGGGCGCGCGCGCCGCCTA
>DASUZH010000224.1:0-2450 GCA_036376975.1 Burkholderiales bacterium
GGCGCCGGCTTCCGCATCTGGACCGACTTCTACTTCATCGAGGTGCTCGACCCGAAATCCTTTGAGCCGGTGAAGGAGGGCGAGACCGGCACGCTGGTCGTCACCGCGCTGCAGACGAACAACGTGACGCCGTTTCTGCGCTGGAGCTCGGGCGACCTGGTCAGCTACAGCGAGGCCGACGACGGCGCGGGTCCATTCTCCGTTTTCCCGCGCATCAAGCACGCGCACCGCACCGCCGGCTTCTTCAAGGTGCGCGGCGTCAACCTCGGCCACCAGGACCTGGAAGACTTCATCTTCCGCCACCAGGAAATCGGCGACTTCCGCGCCGAGGCGATGAACGAGGGCGGGTTGGATCTCCTAAGACTGTCGATCGAGGTCCGGCGTGGCGTTGCCGCGGAGGAGATGACGCGCAGACTGACTGCAGAAGTAAAGGAGAAGTTCGAGCTGCAGCCTCAGGTCGTCGTGCTCGAGTCCGGCACGCTGGCCAAGGAGTTCGAAGCCAACATCAAGGCCGCGCGCTTCGTCGACCGGCGCTAGAGCGAGGCGAAGTACTCGGCCATCTTCCTGCGCTGCTCGGCCGAAGGCAGCGGGCCCTGGCCGGCGGCGAGGTTGTCCTTCATGTGATCGGGCCGCCCGGTGCCGGGGATGGCGCAGGTCACCGCCGGGTGCGAGACGATCCACTTCAGGAAGAACTGCGCCCAGCTCGCGATGCCGAGCTCGGCGGCCCAGGGCGGCAGGGACTTGCCCTTGGTGCGGCGGAACAGTGCGCCTTCGGCGAAGGGGCGGTTGATGATGACTTTGGTTTTCTTATCAAGACAAATCGGAAGAAGCCGCTGTTCGGCGTCCCGCTCGCCGAGCGAGTAGTTGATCTGCAGGAAGTCGTATTGGCCGGTGCCCAACCAGCGCTCCACTTCAGCGTAGGCGGACGACGTGTAGTGCGTGATGCCGATGGACTTCACCTTCCCTTTGCTTTTCATCTCCTGCAGCGTTTTCGTGTGAGTCGCGACGTCGACCAGGTTGTGGATCTGCATCAGGTCCATCACATCGACCCGCAGCCGCTTGAACGATGTCTCCATCTGGCGGATGCCTTCGTTGCGGCCGCTGGTCCACACCTTGGTGGCGATGAACAGCTTGCGGCGCATGCCGAACTCGGCGATCAGGTCGCCCGCGACGGTCTCGGAGCTGCCGTACATGGGCGAGGAGTCGACCACGTTGCCGTCGAGCAGCTTCAGCACCTCGCGCAGCTGCGCGCGCTGGGCGGCGTCGTTGCCGACGTCGAACGTCTGCCAGGTGCCCAGCCCGATTCTTGGCAAGTTCATCTTCTCTTGAGGGAAAACGCTGCTCGCACAAACCCCGAGCCCGGCGGCGAGGATCGCCCTTCTGCGCGAGTCCATGCATCGATTTTAGCTGTGATAGCCTGCCCGCGAAGGAGACCGGCATGAAACGACGCGCATTCATTCTCGCGCTCGCCGCGGCGGCCGCCGCCCCGCAGGCGCTCGCGCAGAAGCCGATGAAGATCGGCGTCATCGGCTCGGGCCGCATCGGCTCGACCATCGGCGGCCTGTGGGTCAAGGCTGGACACGAGGTGATGTTCTCCGATCGCGATCCCGAGCAGGTGAAGCGGGCGATCGACGGCCTCGGCCCGCGCGCCCGAGCCGGCAGCGTGCAGGAGGCGGCGGCGTTCGGCGACGCGGTGCTGATCGCGGTGCCGTACATGGCGCTGCCCGCCGTCCAGCAGCAGGCCGGCGCGCAGCTGAAGGGCAAGGTGGTGATCGATCCCAACAATCCCGTCGCATCACGCGACGGGGAGATGGGTACGCAAGCGCGCGAGAAGGGGGCAGGGGTGTCGACCGCCGCGCTGCTGCCGGGCGCACGCATCGCGCGCGCGTTCAACTCCTGGGGCTACGGCCTGATGGCGCGCGAGGCGAACCGGCCGGCGCCGCGCATGGCGATTCCGGTCGCTGCGGACGACCCGGTCGCGTTGAAGGTGGGCATGCAGCTGGTCAACGACGCCGGCTTCGACGCGGTCGCCGCCGGCTCGCTCGCCGCTTCGAAGGCGTTCGACCTCGGATCGGCGGTCTCGGGCCGCGTGCTGACCGCGCCCGAGATGCGACAGGCGCTGCAGCTCAAGCCCTGAGCGTCCTGTCTCGATTCGTCGCGGTGCGGCCCGAAGAGGTCCGCGCCATGCTGTGGTCGTTCGCGTACTTCTTCTGCCTGCTCGCGGCGTATTACATCCTGCGCCCGTTGCGCGACGAGATGGGCGTGGCGGGCGGCGTGCGCAACCTGCAATGGCTGTTCACCGCGACCTTCGTCGTGATGCTCGCCGCGGTGCCGCTCTACGGCGCGCTGGTCGCCCGCCTGCCGCGCCGCGTCTTCATCCCGCTGGTCTACCACTTCTTCGTCGCCAACCTGGCGGTGTTCTGGCTGCTGCTGGCGTTCGACGTCGAGCG
>DASUZH010000225.1:0-2452 GCA_036376975.1 Burkholderiales bacterium
GAACCATGACTGGATCTGCAGCAGGGTCTCGCGCGCGGGGCGGCCGCCGACCGCGCCGATCACCAGGTCGCCGCGGCCGTGGTGCTTCAGGTGCCCGGGCCCGGCCATCTCGGTGGCGACGTAGACGACGGCGGGGACGACCGGCTGCGAGACCAGCGCCGAGATGCGCTCGGTGTTGTCGACGCCGTTCTGCAGATTGACCACGACGGCGGCGGGGTCGAGGAACGGCGCCATCCCCCTCGCCGCCGACTCGGTATCGGTGGACTTCACGCAGAACAGCACCAGGCGGGCGCCGCGCACTGCGGCGGCCTCGGTGCTCGCCTCGACCGGAACGCGCTCGTCGAACTTGAGGCCCTCGAAGCGCAGCCCCGACCTGCGGAACGCATCGACATGCGCCGGGCGGCCGACCAGCGTGACGCGATGGCCGGCGCGCGCCAGCATGCCGCCGTAGAAGCAGCCCACCGCGCCGGCGCCGACCACGGCGACGTCGGGGTTACTTTTTTGCATGGCTTTGGTTATCGTGGAACGCTTCTTCCAGGAGCTCAATCATGGCACTCAGAATCGGCGACGAGGCACCCAATTTCACCGCCCAGACCACCGAGGGCGAAATCGATTTCCACCGATGGATCGGGGACAAGTGGGCGGTGCTGTTCTCGCACCCCAAGGACTTCACCCCGGTATGCACCACCGAGCTCGGCACCATGGCCAGGATGAAGGCCGAGTTCGACAAGCGCAACGCCAGGGTGATCGGCCTTTCGGCCGACCCGGTCGACGACCACAAGCGCTGGGCGAAGGACATCGAGGAGACGCAGGGCGCGGCGGTCAATTACCCGATGATCGGCGACGCCGACCTCAAGGTGGCGAAGCTCTACGACATGCTGCCGGCCGAGGCCGTGCCGGGCAAGCGCACCGCGGCGGAGAACGCCACCGTGCGCACCGTCTTCATGATCGGCCCGGACAAGCGCATCAAGCTGATGCTGTTCTACCCGATGACCACCGGGCGCAACTTCGACGAGGTGCTGCGCGTGCTGGACTCGATGCAGCTCACCGCGAAGCACAAGGTGGCGACGCCGGCCAACTGGAAGCAGGGCGGCGACGTGATCATCGCCGGCTCGGTCAGCGACGACGACGCGAAGAAGCAGTACCCCGGCGGCTGGAAGGCGCCGAAGCCTTACCTGCGCGTCGTACCGCAGCCCAAGTAGCGCCCGGTCGGTCGTTCCCGCGAAAGCGGGAACCCATGGGCCCCCGCTTTCGCGGGGGCGACGTTTCTACGCTTGGCGGAAATCCTCGTCGTTCCCGCGAAAGCGGGAACCCACGGTTTTCGACGAAGAGCTGGACCCCCGCTTCCGCGGGGGTGACAGTTAGCGACCGCGTTTCTTGGAGCGGCCGCGTTTCTTCGATGGAGACGAGGTCCGCTTCGATCCAACGGACATCCTCTTACGCGCGATCGCCGCGCCCTCGGCAAGCGCCTTCAGCTTGGCGAGGGCGACCTCGCGCTGCATCGGCGCCATGCCGCAGTTGGTGCACGGGAAGAGGTGCTTCGCCGGCACGTACTTCAGCGCCTTCTCGATGGTGGCGGCGACCTCCTGCGGCGTCTCCACCTTGTCGGAGGCGACGTCGATGACTCCGACCAGAACATCCTTGCCTTTTAATAATTTCAAAAGTTCCAAAGGCACGCGCGAGTGGATGCACTCCAGGGAAATCTGGTCGACCTTGCTCTTCGCCAGCGCCGGGAAGATCTCCTCGTATTGGCGCCATTCGCCGCCGAGGGTCTCTTTCCAGTCGAGGTTGGCCTTGATGCCGTAGCCGTAGCAGATGTGCACGACGGTGGTGCACTTGAGGCCGGCGATCGCGCGGTGCACCGCGTCGATGCCCCACTTCTTCACGTCGTCCATGTAGACGTTGAACGCCGGCTCGTCGAGCTGGATCACGTCGACGCCGTCCTTCTCCAGCGCGCGCGCCTCCTGGTTGAGCAGCTCGGCGAAGGCCATCGCCAGCTTCACCTTGTCGCCGTAGTGCCGGTCGGCGATGGTGTCGACGATGGTCATCGGACCCGGCAGCGTGATTTTGATTTTGTGCTTTGAATTACTTCTTAAAACCAAGGCATCTTTCTGGTGCACCCTCCCCTTCAGCCTGAGGGGCGCCACCACCACCGGGACCATCGCGTCGTAGCGGTTGTTGCGGATGCCCATCTTGACCTTGTGCTCGAAGTCGATCCCCTCGACGTACTCGAGGAAGCCGTGGACGAAGTGCTGGCGCGACTGCTCGCCGTCGGTGACCACGTCGATGCCGGCGGCTTCCTGCTCCTTCAGCCACAGCAGGGTGGCGTCGCGCTTGGCGCGCTCGAGCTCCTCGCCTGCGGCGCGCCAGGCCGGCCAGAGCTTGTTGGTCTCGGCGAGCCAGCCCGGCTTGGGCAGGCTGCCGGCAATCGTGGTTTCGAACACGGGCTGAC
>DASUZH010000226.1:0-4628 GCA_036376975.1 Burkholderiales bacterium
GAGTTGATGCCGATCACCTCGCCCGAGAGGTTGATCAGCGGGCCGCCGGAGTTGCCGGGGTTCACCGCCACGTCGGTCTGGATGAACGGCACGAACGACTCGTCGGGCAGCGCGCGGCCGGTGGCGCTGACGATGCCCGCGGTGATGGTGTTGGCGAAGCCGAACGGCGAGCCGATCGCCGCCACCCACTGGCCGGGCTCGATGCGGTTGGAGCTGCCGGGCTTCACCGTCGGCAGGTCGCGCGCGTCGACCTTGAGCAGCGCGATGTCGGTGCGCTTGTCGAGGCCGACCACCTTGGCCTTGAACTCGCGTTTCATGTCGGCGAGGCGCACGGTGACTTCGTCGAAGCCGGCGACCAGGTGGGCGTTGGTGAGAATGTGGCCCTCCGCGCTGAGGATGAAGCCGGAGCCCATGCCCGCGCGCGGCTGCCCGCCCGGTCCGCCCGGGGCGGGGAAGTCCGGGATGAAGCGGCGGAAGAACTCGAGCGCCGGGTCCTCGGCGCCTTCGGGCGCGCGGCGCTCCGCTGCCTTGTTGCTGGAGATGATGTTGACCACCGCCGGGCCGGCCTGCTTCATCAGCGCGGTGAAGTCCGGTAGCTGGGCGGTCTGGCTGGTGTTGCCCGCACCGGCCGTAGCGGCGGTTTCCCACGGCGCGGGCTTGACGGGGCTGCTCGCCTGGGGCGCAGGACGATCGGGCAGGTCGCAACCGGCGAGCGTCACCGCAGCGGACAGGAGGAGCAGCAGCAGGGACTTCATGGCCCCAGGGAGCCCTGCAAGCTACGTGCCGCGCCGAAAAGGGCGCACAATTCCGTCATGCCGTACTCGGTCGAAGGCAAGCTGGTCGTCGCCATCTCCTCGCGCGCGCTGTTCGACTTCGAGGACGAAAACCGCATCTTCGACCGCGACGGCGAGGCCGCCTACATCGCGCTGCAGTCCGCGCGGCTCGACGTCCCGGCGCGCCACGGCGTCGCCTTCCCGCTGGTGAAGAAGTTGCTCGCGTTCGGCCACGAGCGGGTGGAGGTGGTGGTGCTGTCGAAGAACGATCCGGTCTCGGGCCTGAGGGTGTTCCGCTCGGCCAAGCAGGCCGGCCTGGCGATCGAGCGCGGCGTGTTCACGCGCGGCCGCAATCCGTACGAGTACCTCGGGCCGCTCAAGGCCAACCTGTTTCTGTCCGCCAACGAAAACGACGTGAGGGGCGCGCTGAACGCCGCGGTACCCGCGGCGCGCGTCTACCCTGAGTCGGCACAGGCCGCGAGCCGGCACGCCAACGAGGTGCGCATCGCCTTCGACGGCGACGCGGTGCTGTTCTCGGACGAGGCCGAAGCGGTGTACCAGAAGGACGGGCTGGACGCCTTCACCAAGCATGAGACCGCGCACGCCTTGACGCCGCTGCCGCCGGGGCCGTTCAAGCCGCTGCTCGAGGCGCTGCACCGGCTCCAGGCGGAGAAGAATCTATCGATGAAGGTGAGGACGGCTCTGGTCACCGCGCGCAGCGCTCCGGCCCATGAGCGCGCGATCAACACGCTGATGAACTGGAACATCTCGGTCGACGAGGCGATGTTCCTCGGCGGGCTGGACAAGGGCGCCTTCCTGAAGGCGTTCGAGCCGGACTTCTACTTCGACGACCAGCGCGGCCACATCGACTCGGCGCGCGCGCACGTCGCGGCCGGCCATGTGCCCTTTGGTGTGGCAAATCTGAAACGCTAAGCCTTCGTCATTCCCGCGAAAGCGGGAATCCATGGACCCCCGCTTTCGCGGGGGAGACATTTCACATGAACAGCTCTTTCGGGTTGACCTGCAGCTTGGTCTGCTCGAGGGTGCGCTTGATGCGGTAGGGCTCTTCCGGCGTCCACTTCGGGTCGCGGTCGAGGTCGAGGATCTTGTGCGGGCGCATCGGGTTGCCCTTGCCGTCGAGCACGATCATCACGCGCGGCTTCAGGCGGCGCACCAGGTTCTGCGTGATCACCAGGCCGGTCTCGCCGGAGTTGAGCTCGACCACCGAGCCGACCGGGAATACTCCGACGCACTGGATGAACTGCTCGACCAGGTCGGAGTGGTAGCCGGTGCCGCGCTCCTTGTAGAGGTAGCTCAGCGCCGCCGACGGCGACAGCGGGTCGCCCCGGGTGCGCTGCGCGGTGAGGATGTCGAACGCGTCGGCGATGGCGGCGATCGAGCCGTACAGGCCGATCTGCTCGCCCTTCAGGCCCTTCGGGTAGCCGGTGCCGTCCTGGCGCTCGTGGTGCAGGATGGCGAGCTCCAGCAGCCGCGGCGGGATGCCCGGAGTGGTCTTGAGGATCTCGGCGCCGAGCTGGACGTGGCTCTTGAAGATCTCGGCCTCCTCCGGCGTGAGCGTGGTGTTCTTCTCCATCACCGAGGCGGGCAGCCGGGTCTTGCCGACGTCCTGCAGCAGGCCGACCATGCCGAGCAGCTCGAGCTCCTCGCGCGCCAGCTCGAGGAAGCGGCCGAACACGATCATGTAGATCGACACCTGCAGCGCGCGGGCGTGGGCGGCGGCGCTCTTCTCGCGCAGGCGCGTGACCAGCAGCATGGCGTCGGGGTTGCGCACCACGCTGTCGGTGAGGTGGGTGACCGACTCCTTGACGTCCTTCGCGTCGAGCACGCCGCCGGGCTTGGCCACCGGCTTGAGCAGCTCTTCCACCTTCACCGCGCTGCGCGAATAGACCGCGGCGGCGGCCTGGTACTCGACCTCGACCTTGACCTGCTCGACGTACTTGGTCTGGCCGCGGATCTTGAACTCGGCCGGCGGCGGGCGCGGGTCGGCCTTCTCGGTCTTCTCGAGGTCGATGAACACGTGCTTGCAGTGCTTCTTCAGCGCCTCGAGCTGCTTGTCGGTGCGCAGGTGGAAGCCCTGGAACATGAACGGCGTCTCGGTCCACGGCCGGTCGAGCTCCGCGACGAACATGCCGAACTGCAGCTCCCCCACGGTGACCTGTTTCCGCTGCATGGGGCGAATTTTAAGTCTTTATCCACCCCTCCCGGACGCCGTGGCACGCGACATTGTCCACAGTCGGCGGGACCTCGGCGCGGCAGACGTCGCGAGCCTGCGGGCAGCGCGGGTGAAAGGCGCAGCCCGGCGGCGGGGCGAGGGGGTTGGGCACTTCGCCGGCCACCGGCACGCGGGGCTTGCCGGTCATGCTGAGATCCGGCACGGCGTCGAGCAGCATGCGGGTGTACGGGTGGCGCGGGCGCCGGAAGATCTCCTCCACCGGCGCCAGCTCGACGATGCGCCCCAGGTACATCACGCCGACCCGGTCGGCGACCTGCGACACCACCGCCAGGTTGTGCGAGATGAACAGGTAGGTCAGGCCAAGGCGCGCCTGCAGCGCGGACATCAGGTTGAGGATCTGCGCCTGCACCGAGACGTCGAGCGCGGAGGTGGGCTCGTCGCACACCAGCAGGTCGGGCTCGCCGGCGAGGGCGCGCGCGATGGAGATGCGCTGGCGCTGGCCGCCGGAGAACTCGTGCGGGTACTTCTCGCCGTCGTCGGGCGACAGGCCGACCTGGGTCAGCAGCTGCGCTACACGGTCCGAAACCGTGTTTTTAGGGAAATCTTGTAGAAACAAAAGCGGCTCGGCCACGATCTTCTTCACCCGCCAGCGCGGGTTCAGGCTGGCGTAGGGGTCCTGGAAGATCATCTGCATGCGCCGGCCGCGGAACGCGATGCTGCCCCGGCTCGGCGGGTACAGACCGACGATCAAGCGCGCCACGGTCGACTTGCCGCAGCCAGACTCGCCGACCAGGGCGAGGGTCTCGCCGGCGCGCACCTCGAAGCTCACGCCGTCGACCGCGCGCAGCAGGCGGCGCGGCTCGCGCTCGATCACACGGTTCAGCCACGGCCGGGAGACGTCGAAGTCGCGGCTGACGTCCTCCAAAGCAAGCAGCGCGCTCATCGGCTGTTCCGGGTCGCCCCCCTGTTAAGGGGGGAGCGAGCAACGCGAGCGGGGGGTTGCTTTGCTCGCAGAAAAAACCAACCCCCCGTTCGCCTTCGGCTCACGCCCCCCTTAACAGGGGGGCAAAGAAGCGCGCTCATCGCGCCGCCTCGTGCAACCAGCACGCGGCCTCGCTGGTGCCGGCGCGCATCAGCGCGGGGCGTTCCGCAAAGCAGCGCTCGAAGCGCCTGGGGCAGCGCGGATTGAAGGCGCAGCCCGGCGGGATCGCGTTCAGCCGCGGCATCGAGCCTTCGATCTGAACCAGCGCCTTGTCGTCGAACCCTATCTTCGGAATCGAGCCCATCAGGCCGACGGTGTAGGGGTGCTGCGGCGAATGGATCACGTCGCGCACCGGCCCGATCTCGACGATGCGCCCGGCGTACATCACCGCGACGCGGTGCGCGGTCTCGGCGATCACGCCCATGTCGTGGGTGATCAGCATCACCGCCGCGCCGCGCTCGCCGGCCAGGCGCTTGAGCAGCGCGATGATCTGCGCCTGGATCGAGACGTCGAGGGCCGTGGTCGGCTCGTCGGCGATCACCAGCGCCGGCTCGGCGGCGAGCGCGAGCGCGATCACCACGCGCTGGCGCATGCCGCCGGAGAACTGGTGCGGGTAGTGGTGGAAGCGGCTCTGCGGCGCCGGGATGCCGACCTCGCCGAGCAGCGCGAGCGCGCGGCG
>DASUZH010000227.1:0-2183 GCA_036376975.1 Burkholderiales bacterium
CGCGGCGCGCGCCGCGGCGAGCGCCGCGCCGACGGCCGCGTCGTCGAGGTGGTGCAGGAAGGCGAAGGCCGCCACCGCGTCGAACTCGCCGAGGCCGTGCAGCCGCAGGCCCGGTCCTTCCGACACCGCGAAGCTCAGGTTGCGCAGCCCGGCCGCCGCCGCCTGCTCGCGCGCCTGCGCGATGGCGACCGGCGAGAGGTCGAGGCCGACGATCTCGCCGACGTGCGGCGCGAGGCGCCGCTCGATCGAGCCCTCGCCGCAGCCCAGGCTGAGCACGCGGTGCGAGCGGCCGACGCCGGCGGCGCGCAGGAAGTCGCGCGCGCCGCGCTCGTGCACCCGCTCGAACAGCGCGCTGCGCATCAGCGCAGCTTCCGACTGGTAGTGCCGGTCGTGGTACTCCCGCTCGCCCAGCGTCATGCCCTCACCCGCCGAGCGCCCGCTGCACGCGCTCGATGACGCGGTCCTGCTCCGCCTCGAGCCCGATCCAGAGCGGCAGCCGGGCGAGCCGCGCGGAGACCGAGTCGGTGACTGTCATCGGCCCGCTGGCGCGGCCGAAACGCAGCCCGGCCGGCGCGCTGTGCAGCGGGACGTAGTGGAATACGGCGTGGATGGCCTCGCGGCGCAGGGTCTGGATGAAGCGCGTGCGCGCCGCCGCATCGGGCAGCATCAGGAAGTAGGTATGGGCGTTGGCCGAGGCCTCGGGCGGCACCACCGGCCGGCGCACCAGGCCGGCGCGCTCCGCTCCGGCGAAGCCCTCGTGGTAGCGGCGCCACAGCGCCTGGCGCCGCTGGTTGATGCTGTCTGCGGCCTCGAGCTGCGCCCAGAGGAAGGCCGCCAGGATGTCGCTGGCGAGAAACGACGAGCCCACGTCCACCCAGGTGTACTTGTCGACGTCGCCGCGCAGGAAGCGGCTGCGGTTGGTCCCCTTCTCGCGCACGATCTCGGCGCGCTCCGTCAGGTCGGGCGAATTGACCAGCAGCGCGCCGCCCTCGCCCGAGATCAGGTTCTTGGTCTCGTGGAAGCTGAGCGCCGCCACGTCGCCGAAGCTGCCCAGCGGACGGCCGCGGTACGCGGCGCCGAGCGCCTGCGCCGCATCCTCGATCAGCATCAGGCCGTGGCGCCTGGCGATGGCGCCGATGGCGTCCATGTCGCAGGCGACGCCTGCATAGTGCACCACCACGATCGCCTTGGTGCGCGGCGTGATGGCCGCCTCGATCTTCGTCTCGTCGATGTTGAGCGTGTCCTCGCGCACGTCGACGAACACCGGCACGCCGCCGCGCAGCACGAATGCGTTGGCGGTGGAGACGAAAGTGAACGAGGGCATGATGATCTCGTCGCCCGCCCGGGTGCCGGCGAGGATGGCGGCCATCTCCAGCGCGCCGGTGCCCGAGTGCGTGAGCAGCGCCCGGCGGCAGCCGGTCGCCCGCTCGAGCCATTCGTGGCAGCGCTTGGTGAACGGCCCGTCGCCCGACAGGTGCATGTTGCGATGCGCCTGGCCGATGTACTCGAGCTCGCGCCCGGTCAGGAACGGCTTGTTGAACGGAATTTCCAGGTCATCCCCCTCGCCGCTTCACGGAGCAATCCATCACCGGCTGCATGGATGCCGGAATCCATTTTACCAACCGGTGCAGGCCGAGCCCGACCGCGCCCCGCGCGAGGCCGCGCACCAGCGGCGAGCGCCGCGAGGCGAACTCCCGATCGTGCACCGCGCGCAGCAGCACGCTCTCGAACATGCCGCGATCGAAGCTGACCGTCACCTGCGGCAGCCGGCGCACCGCGCGCGCCACCTTCGGCACGCTGATCCAGTTGAGCGACTTCCAGACGCCGGCGGCGTCGTCGACGCGCGGATTGCCGTAGATCCTCCGGCGGAACAGCTTCTCGGTGAGCGATTTCGAGAGCACGATCGGCAGGTCGAAATGGGGCTCGTATGGAAACAGGTAGTTCGCGCACGTGAACCGGTATTCGCATCCCGGCCTCAGCGCGCGGCCGATCGCCGCCAGCGCCGCGGCGAAGTCGCCGACGTGCTCCATCACGTTCATGGAAAAGGCGAAGTCGAAAGCGCTCTCGCGCTGCAGCTGCTCGACCGGGACCGGCAGCACCGCCGGCGCGATGCCCTGCGCCCGCGCGTGCGCCAGCACGATGCGCTGCAGCTCGGAAAAAGACGAGAACCCCTGGCCGATGGG